>JAIVJE010000324.1:5243-16168 GCA_020200195.1 Acidobacteriota bacterium
CGCGACGGTTCCGCTGGGCCAGCTCCTGCGGCCGTTCCCCCAGTTCGGTGATGTGAACGTGTTCGAACGCACGGAGGGAGGCAAACGGCAGTACCACGCTGTCACGCTCGTGCTGGACAAGCGCCTGAGCCGCCACTGGTGGGGTGGCCGCTACAGCTACACCTGGAGCCGGTTGATGGACAACCAGTTTGGCGAGGACAGCGCCTACCAGACGCGGACGGCGATTCCACAGAACGTGTACGACCTCGACGCCGAGTACAGCATCAGCAACTTCGACTCACCGCACCGGATCGTGCTGGCGCCGATCGTTCGTTTCCCACAGCCATCGCGAAGCCCGCGGCTGCTCGGCGGCTGGACGGCGTCGGCCATCGTCGAACTCGTGAGCGGCTCCCCGCTCAACGCGGTGATGAGTGCCGGGGCGTCCGAGGCGAACCTCGGCCTGTTCGGCGGCCGCCAACGGCCGAATGGGATCGGTGATCCGAACGCATCGGGCAGCGATGCGGAACGGGTCTCATCCGCCGATCATCCCGACGCGCGGTGGTTCGATGCCGCCGCATTTCAGGATCCAGGCGCGGGACGGTACGGCAACGCACCGCGTACCAATGGCGACGCACGTTACCAGTTCCGAAAGAACGTCGATCTGGTCCTCGCGAAGGAGACACGAGTGGCTGGGCATCAAACGGCGCAGATCCGCTTCGAGATTCTCAACCTGACGAACACCGCGAAATTCAACGGCTCCTCGGCGGGCAACGCGGTCGATCTTTCGCCCTTCGGACGCATTACGTCACAGCGCGGGTTCATGCGGATCTGGCAGATCACGTTCCGCTACGCGTTCTGAGAAGTCTCCGTGTGTTCGACTGGGCGCGCCCCTGAGGGGGCGCCCGGTCCGCCCACGGCACGAACGGCTGCCCGATCGGTGCATCGGAAAACCATGGCGCCGTCGACCAGCCGATCTCTGGGGGCCAGGCGAATGCAGATCATCAGCCCTGGGAAGGTCCATCCGGTCATCGTCATCGGCAGCGGCGCCTCGGGCGGCATGGCGGCGTGGAATCTCACGCGCCAGGGCATCGACGTGCTGCTGCTCGACGCGGGCGACAAGTTCGATCGCGCGAAGTTCTGGACGCACGACCCGCCATGGCAGGTGCAGGAGCGGATCGCCCGTGGTGAACGGCCCCCGCAGTTTTTTCTCGATCGCAAGGAACAGCCCTACGTGACGCCGCCGGGCCAACATGACCAAGCCGACGCGCGGCTTTCCTGCGTGCCACTATTGCGGCAATTGTGGCGCCGGGTGCGATACGGCCTCCTTTTTCTGTTCCGCGGACCACCTGCTGCCGTTCGCGCTCGAGACCGGCAAACTGACGATTCGGTCGAACGCGGTCGTCGCGCGCATCCTGACCGGCGAGAACGGCCTCGCAAACGGCGTGCAGTACTTCGATCGGCGCACGGGCGCCGAGCAACAGGCTCGGGCGAAGGTGGTCGTCGTCGGCGCGAGTTGCGTCGACTCGACGCGCATTCTGCTCAATTCGACGTCGTCACGGCATCCCAACGGGCTGGGGAACGGGTCGGACGTGATCGGCCGGTATCTGTGCGAGCAGATTCGTCTGAACGTGGCCGGATACTTCCCGTCGCTCGTCGGCACGCCGACGCGGAACGACCGCGGCATTGGTGGCGAGCACATCTACGCGCCGCGCTTCAACCACCGGCCGGGGCATGGCCGGGATTATCTTCGCGGCTTCGGAATTCAGTTCTGGAACACGGGCGCCAGTGTTTACGGCGCCCACCCCGGTTCGAAGCAGATTCCCGGTTTCGGTGCGGCGCTCAAGAAGGAGATCAAGCAGCGGCATCCGGCCTGGTTCGAGATCCATCCGTTCGGCGAAGTTCTCCCCTATGCGCACAACCGGATCACCGTCGATCCCGCGCGCGTCGATCGCTACGGCGTACCGTTGCCGAGCATCGATTACCGCATCGGTGAAAACGAACGGAAGATGACCGAGCACATGGCTGATACCGTCGAGGAAATCGTCAAGGCAGCCGGGGGCGTGCTGGTCGACTATCGCCGAGGGCAACTGGATGCCATGGGATCGGCAGTCCACGAGCACGGGACCTGTCGCATGGGCACGGACCCGAAGCGATCGGCTCTGAACTGGTTCAATCAGATGCACGAAGTCAGGAACGTGTTCGTAGTCGATGGGTCGGCGTTTCCAAACGCGTCCGAGAAAAATCCGACGCTCACCATCCTTGCGCTTGCCTGGCGCGCGACCGACCACCTGGCGGAGGAGATCAAACGTGGCGCTCTCTAACCGGCGTACTGCCCTGCGTACGCTGGCGGCCGGCGCAGTCGGCGCCGCGACGTCCGCCACCTGGGTAGAGTCGCTGAGCGCGCTCGCAAGCCAGCAGGCGCACGCTCACGCGGCCCAGGCGGCAGTCGGCGCGCAGAAGTGGACCCCTCGCGTGCTCAACGCGAAACAGAACGCGATGGTGGTTGTGTTCACGGAGCTGATCATTCCGGAGACCGACACGCCAGGCGCCAAGGCCGCACTCGTGAATCGGTTCATCGACGCAGTGCTCCACGCAGCGCCACCCGCGGATCGCGCCGCGTTCCTGCGCGGGCTCGCCTGGATGAACGAGCGAAGCCAGACGGTCTACGAGAAGGATTTCGTCAGCGCGAGCGTTGCGGACCGGACGGCGCTTCTTGCGACGCTCGCCCACGAAAAGAACGAGGCCGTGGAGGACCGCCTGGGAGTGGAGTTCTTCCGGGCGATCAAGTCCATGACGATTGACGGGTACTACACGTCGGAGATCGGCCTCAGACGAGAGCTCGGAGACAACGGGCAGCTGTTCTTCGCCCAGTTTGACGGCTGCGATCACCCCGAACATCAGGGATAGGGGTGTACCCTTCCCGGCACGTCTGTTCTCAGATACACAGGCCGCCTTACTGCTGGTTCCACAGCCAGTTACCTTTGTGTTTCGACACAGGAAGGTTTTCGGAACGGAGCACCGCCGTTCCTCCACACGGGTCGATCACAGGGGCGTAATCCTTCCTTAACTATCAGCGCAGCCAAGGGCTAGCGCGGCAGCGGCCGAATGGCTCTGCCCTTGCTCTGCCGTTGCCATCGCCCGTAATCCGTGCTTCGGACGCTCACAATTTTGGTTGTCGGGGATGGCTCATGCAACAGCGACAGTCTCGATCCTGGCCGCACGCGCGCCGAACGCTCGCGTTTTTGGTGGCGCTCGCGGTAGCTCTCGGAGCGCCCTGGTCCACTGAGGTCCGCGGCGAGAAGAAGTCCGCCGCCAGGATTGACCTCGCCGTGCGTCGGGCCATGCAGGATGCGCGGCATTCGGAACTTCGCGTGATCGTCGGAACGAAGCGTGGTCGCGAGGCGCTCAAGGACAAAGTGAAGCGTCGCGGTAATACCGTGCATTCGGACCACCCTTCGATCGGGTCGTTCGCTGCGACGGTTTCAGCGGCGGATCTGACTGCGTTGATGAACGACCCGGACGTCAGCAGTCTTTCGATTGATGCGGTCGTCACCTCGGACACGCCACTGACTCCGAACGCCGTGAAGGCGTTTCTCGAGTTCAGCGCACTCCCCGTCTCCGATGAGGCCGTCCTTACCCAAGGGGCCGGCAGCTTGAATGGCGCCGGCGCCGTACAGCTTGCATTGGCCAATGATTCGTCGAAGACCGTTGGCGACTGGTGGCTCGTCCAGGGCGTCGAGCCATCGACGACGATCAATGGCCAGACGCTCTCGTGGGGGCAGACGGTCGTGTGGGGCAACACGGTCGTGTGGGGCAACACGGTGTTCTACAACCTCGACGCGTGGGCCCAAACGGTCGTCTGGGGAAATACCGTGGTCTGGGGGAATACGGTCGTCTGGGGCAATTCTGCGGACGTGGTGTGGGAGCACCCGGAGCTTTGGGCGACGACGGTCGTGTGGGGAAACGCGCTGATAGGCACAACCGACGGCACGACGGTCGTCTGGGGCAACGGCGCCGCGGCGACGGGCCAGACGGTCGTCTGGGGCAACCTCACACCGCGGCAGCCCGCGGAGGGCGCCCGCGGCTTCGACCGAGCGCCCCGCTGACTGGCGGGCGGGTTTGCCGCAACTGGCAAACGACCCCGTGACGTTGCGCGAGCTTCGGCTGTCTGATGCTCCGGCGCTTCATCGCATCGCGCGATGTCCCGACGTGGCCTGCCACACATGGCCGGCTCCGAACGACACGGCAGCATTCGAGCGATTCATCGAATGGTCGTGGGCCGAGCGTGCGGCCGGGACATATGTCTGCTTCGGCATCGTGCGGGACGGCACCACCGACGCGAGCGGCCTCTTCGAGCTGCGGCAGATGCAACCGGGGTTCTTTCGCGGGGAGTTGGGGTGCCTGATCGACCCCGCACTGTGGGGAACAGGCGTATTCCAGGCATCGGCCCGGTTGGTGCTCGCATTCGCGTTCGAGACCATGGGCGTGCACCGGATCGCGGTTCGCGCGGCGGTGGACAACGTGCGCAGCAACGTGGCCATGCACAAACTGGGAGCACGGAAGGAAGGGATCCTCCGCGCAGCGTTCGTCCGTGACGGCCGCTACGTGGATCAGCAGCTCTGGGCGATCGTTGCGGGGCTCGACGCATGCATCGACCCGGGCGAGCGAGGAACGTCCGCGGACCTCTCACTGTCCGCGTAGCTGACCGCCGCCGCTACTCGTAGTGGAGCGCCTTGACCGGGTCCAGCCGGGCCGCGCGCACGGCCGGGTAGAGCCCGAACACCAGCCCGATGGTGACGGACACGACAAAGGCCAGCACGATAGATGATGTCGTCACGATCGTAGACCAGCCCGCCAGATAACCAATCAGCTGCGACAACGCGACTCCCACGATCACGCCGACGACGCCGCCCGCCAGAGAGATGATCGTCGTCTCGATCAGAAACTGCCGGATCACGTCGCGCCGCTTGGCACCGATAGCACGCCTGATGCCGATCTCGCGCGTGCGCTCCATGACGCTCGCGAGCATGATGTTCATGATGCCGATCCCCCCGACGAGCAGCGAGATCGAAGCGATCGCCACCATGACCATCTCGAAGATCCGCTGCGTGCGGCGCTGCTCGGCGAGGAGCTCGGCTGGGGATACGATCGTGAAATCGCCCGCCGCGCGATGCGACACGTTCAGCAAGCCGCGCAGGAGTGCCGCCGACGAAGGAATGTCCGACCCGGGACGCATCTGAAGATAAATGCCATCGATCTCGTCCTTCTGGCGCGACTGGCCGTCTTCAAGGCGAAAGATCGCGGAGTACAACGGCACGTAGACGAGGTTATTGCGGTCCTGCGCTGGTAACCCCGCGACGTCGGTCTGCACGGTCAGTTGCGGGCCTGCCACGCCAATCACCTGAAACCACTGGTCGTTCACCTTGATGTACCGTCCGATGGGGTCGTCGGCGCCGAAGAGCGACGCCGCCGCCCCTTCTCCGAGCACAGCGACCGGCGCCGCCCCAGCCGTTTCGCGCTCATCGAAGAAGCGCCCGGTGACGAGCTCGAGGTTCGCAATGGTCGTGTACGCCGGGCTGACACCGTAGACCAGAGGGGATCACCCTGCGGCCGAGGCATGAGCTTCGAGGGGGTGAAGCGTTTTCGCGCGGTTGCCGCAGCAATGCCGTCCACGTTCGCTTGAATGACGCGGAAATCCTGGAAGTTGAGGCCGGCCGACAGTTTGCGGATCTTCTGCAGCGCCTGGGAATCGGGCGCCTCGCGCGCTTCGACGATCAGGTTGCGGACCCCGAGCTGTTCGATGAAGGCCATGACTTCCTGCTGCGCGCCGGCTCCAATCGACAGCATCGCGACGACCGCCGCCACACCGAAAATCATCCCGAGCATCGTCAGCAGCGACCGCAGCTTGTGCGTGCGCAGGTTGTCCAGCCCCATGCGCAGGTCTGGCAGGAAATCGGCGTTGCCGACAGGCCGGAGGGGCTCGCCGAGCGTCATCTCGGTCCTCCCGCCGATGGGAGAGGGGGCGCGCCCGACTGCGACGCGGTGGTGGAGCGTGCCGTGGGATCGACCAGCGCGATTTCGGCGCCTTCCGGCAGTCCCGAAATGGCTACGCGACTCTCGCTGCGCTGCTCCACCTTGATCTCGCGCTCCTCGAACCGGTCGCCGGTTTTCACGTACATGTAGGTCTTGCCCTTTTTGTCAAAGATGGCCTGCCGCGGCACATGAAGCGCATCGGGAACCTCTGTCCCTTCGATGGTCACCCGCGCGGAAACTCCCGCCTTGAGACGCGGATCCGGCCGGTCGAACTGAAATGTCACGTCGAACAGACGCGTGACGGTTGCCGACTCGAAGAAGTTCGCGCGGCTCGCTAGCCCAGCCAACTGCCCGACGCGCGCCATGAAGGTCTCGCCTGGCAGCGCGTCGATGGCCACGGTCGCCGGCTGCCCGGCGGTAAGGTTGCCACGGTCGCTCTCGTCCACTTTCGCGCGCAACTCCATGCGGCCCGATTCGACCACGTCGGCGACCGGACGGCCCGGCCAGACCTGATCGCCGGCACGGTACTCCGGGAGAATCATTCCGAAGAACATCATCCCGCCCGCTGCGTCTCGGTTCTCCTTCAGCGACACGACGCCACCGATCGGAGCGCGGACCACGAGGCTGTCAATCACCTGCTCTGCGCGCTGCATTGCGAGCTGCGCCTTGGTTCGCTTCTCGAGCACAACGGCGAGAGACGCATGGTTCGTCGCGGCGCGCGACTTGACGTCCTCCTCGAGCTGCGCGAGCCGCCGCTGTGCCTCTTCGAGCGACAGGAGGTTCTTTTTCGCGTCGAGCGCGCCGATGAACTCGTTGCCCGAGGCGTCGAGCTCCGCACGGCGGACGTCGAATCGCGCCGTCAGCAGCGCCACTTCGTCCTGCGCGCCCTGGACGGCGGCGTCCGCCTTCATCTTGACGATCTCCTGCTCCGCCTCCGCCAACTCGGACCTGGCCTGTTCGAGGGCGTACTGCTGATCGGCGGAATCGAACTCGACGACCGTTTCGCCCGACGTCGCCGCCATGCCGGTCTGCACCAGCTTGACGATCCGCAGCATGCCGCCGACCGACGGCGCGACCAGCGTCACCGTCCGGCCGGCACGCAGTTCGCCAACCGCGTGCACGGTCAGCTTGAGCGGTCCCTTCGTGACGCGCGCCGTAGGCACGTCCTGGTTCCGGGCGGGCAGGGTGGGCACTGCAACGACGATGGCCGCGCCCGCGGCGAGCACCCCAAGAAGGATCGCCGACAGGAGGAACCGGTGCTTGACGCGGCTCATCGGGCCCCCTTGACCATCTGCGGGGATGGCCGCCGCGTTGCGACCCGGTCTCCCGGATTGGCACCACCGCTGATGATCGCCTGCTCCTTGCCGCGCTTGGCGATCGTCACGGGGGTCTCGATGAACTGCGAGCCGCTGAGCGTGTACACAATCGGTGCGCCGTCTCGCTGGAAGATCGCCTCCGCGGGCACGACCAGGACGTCAGGGATCCGCTCGGTGCCGATACGGGCGACCGCAGTCATGCCCGGCCGCATGCGCGGATCGACGTCGAGGAAGACGAGGTTCAGACTGAAGTTCCTCGCGGGCGGCCAGCCGGAGCTGAAGTCCACGCGCGCGAGCACCGAGATGGCCGCGACGCGCGCCTTGAAATCCTTGCCAGGCACGGCCTCGATGCGCACGGTGGCTTCCTGCTGCGGCTTCAACCGGCCACGATCTGCCTCGTCGAGCCGTGCTTCGAGGTGTACCGACGACAGATCCGGCAATTCGACGATCGCTGCTCCAGGCCAGGCGCGATCGCCTTCCTGGAATTCCTGCTGGCCGCCAAACGGGCCACCGGACCGGAAGTTCGGCAGGATGTTCACCATGCCGGCCGCGGGCGCTTTGAGCTCAAGGCTCAACAGGCCCTGCTCAGCCCGCTTGAGGTCGAACAGCGCTTTCTCGCGTTTCCGACGCTTGCCCGAGACATCCGCCTCGGCGGTCGTCCGGTCGGATTTGACTTTTTCTTGCAGCTCGCGGAGCCGCTGCTGCGCGTCGCCGAATGCCAGCTTCGCCTGTTCGTTCTCGAGGCGCGACACCGTCTCCCCCTTGCCGACGTCGAGTTGTGCCCGCTCGATGTCGTATCGCGCCTTCATCACGGCGGTCGCGTTCTGCTCTTCCGAGATCCGGGCCTGCGCCTGCGCCTGCTCGATCTCGGCGTCCGCCTGCTTCAGTTCCGATTGCTTTTCCTGAACCGTCCGCCGCAGTGTCGATCCGTCGAACTGCACGACCGGGTCGCCGGGCTTCACCATGGAGCCGTTCTTCGCCAGCTTGACGATTTGCAGGTCCCCGGACTGCATCGGCGACGCGAGCACGATCGACTTCAGCGGCCGGACTTCTCCACGAATTTCGACGGTATCGATGAAATCCCCTTTGATGACCTCGGCGGTCGGGAGATCCCACGGCCCCGTCGTCGAGGCCGGCGGAGATCATCGCTTCGTGGGCATTCATGGCGCCGATGGTGACGCTTCGATCCTCGAAGCCCGAGCCGCGCTGGACGCGCACGAACGCGCGATCGCCCTCGTGACGCACCGCATCGCGGGGTACGACGATTGTGCGTGGCACGCGCGCGAGCTCGACGTCCAGCGAGGCGGTGAGATCGGGCATCAGGTTCGGATGGGCGCCGTGGACGTCGAACAAGACGATGAACGTGCGGACTTTTGGCGAGAGCGTCGACGTGACCCCGAGGGGGGAGATCTGAGAGACACGGCCGTCGAAGAACAGGTCACCATAGGCGTCGAGGCCGATCCGCACCCGCTGCCCGACTTGCAGCTCGTTCACGTCCGCCTGGTTGACGCGCGCCCGCACGCGCATCGCGTTGGGATTCACGATGTCGACGACCGGGACGCCAGCGCGGACTTCCTCCCCTTCCTGCACGTCCGCCATGTTGTTGCCCTTCCAGATCGTTTTCACCACCGCCATGCCGGCAATCGGCGCGAGGATAGCCATCCGCTCAGCGTTGCCTTCCGCCTGCTTCGTCGCGCTCGAGGCACGGTCGCGGCGGATCTGGAGGATGCGCACATCGGCCGCCGCCGCCCGCCGTTTGAGGTCGTACGTGCCCTTCAACTGCTTCAGCGTCGCCTGTGCCTGCTCGAGCGCCTGGGCGTTCTTCTCCGCATTGATCTTCGGCAGCATCTCGTTCTTGCTCATCTCGAGCTCGGCGCGCGCGAGCGCGCTCTGCGCCAGCATGATCTCGCCGTCGTCGCGCGCCCGCGCCGCGCGTTCCTGCGCTTCCCGCTTCAAGATCTGCTGCTCGAGGTCCTGCAGTTCCGCCCGGCGGTCGAGTGCATTCTTGATTTGATCCTGACGGTCGAACTCTACGATGAGGTCCCCGGGGCTGACCGTGCTGCCGGCTCGTACCAGCCTGGTGATGACGAGGGAGTTCGAGGTGGGACCCGCGGGGCCCGCCAGACGCGGCGCGGCGATAGTGGTGGACTCGACCGCTTCCACCGTCCCGCTCAACCGCACCGCCCGAACGAAGTCGCGCCGAACGACGGTCGCAGTCGCCTGACGCCGGCTTGACGCCGGCTGCGGTTGATCGCCGGACCGTTGACGTCCGTAGATCAGCGCAGCCATCCCCGCAACGAGTACAGTCGTGGCGAGCAGGGCGCCCCAGCGGGAGACGCTCGAGCGAGGATGCATCAACACTGGCTATCAGACGGTTATGAGACCCGGATAGTTGGCGTTTCAGGCGCGTTCTGCGCCATATTACCAGCGGCAGGCGGGCCGTATATGTTTGCCTTCTTTTCGTCGCGGTTAGGCTGTCTCGGCTCCCTTGCTGTCTCAATTGTCGGATCGCTGATTTTGATCCTGCTGATGCGAAGCTGCAGCGGCGGCTGGTAGGGTGGCTATCAGATGGGCAACGAGCAGTTCCGGCGGCGGCTCATCATCGCGCTGCGCGTGTTTGCCCTGTTCACAGCGATTGCGAGTGTCACGGCCGTCGCACGAGCCATGAACGCGCTGCCGTGGGTGGTTGACGGCCTTCTGGCGCTTGCCTGCCGCGGCGGCATTCTCATTCTGGTTCGACCGCGACGACTGGCGCTGAACGGCACGTCTGGGCTGCTCGGCACCCCGCGGTGAAGGCTAGCTTGGTGTGTCCGGCATCTGCACTTTGCCGCAGATAGATCCGCCATCTTCCATGGCCAGGCGTGGAGACTCGACGTCACCGGTCACCGAGCCCGTGGTCTGAATCTCAATTCTCTCGCGCGCAGAGACGTTGCCGGTGACGGCTCCCAGAATCACGACCGATTTTGCGGCGATGGCTGCCTTGATTTCCGCGTGCGGACCGATGGTCAGCGTGTGACCGGGCAGGCTGACGCTTCCCTCCATCTGACCGTAAAGCGTCAGATCCTCAGAGGCACTCAGGTCGCCTTTGATGACGACTGACTTACCGAGATCCATGACCACCTGGGGCTGGACCGACTCTTCTTGTTTGCTCATTGGCGCCTCCATCCCTTTGTCGGCAATCTATCGTGGCCCAGCGGCGCCGTCCAGCTCAGGCATCATAGGCCGGCTGGCTTGAGTTTCGGGTTGTGCCGGCAGTGACCTCGAGGGCCGCGGCTGCCGGATTCGCCGTGCAGCCGCGGCATGAAGATTCAGGCCAGTTGAAGCGCCGTGGGCAGCGCGACCCCTTCCTTGTTCACCGTGTTCTGCGTCGTCAACGGTGGCTTGTTCAAGGGCCTGCCCTTTTCTGACTCCGATCGCATCGTGTCAGTCGTCGGCACGAATCCTTCGCAGGATCAACCGATCAGCGTACACGATCTGGCGGTCTGGGCAGGAGCGGCAGACATCGTTCGACAAGTCCGGGGCGTTCGTATTCACGCCGGTGAACTTGTCGAACGAGGAGGGACGGCCCGAACGGTTCAGCGGCGCTCAACTCACCGT
>JAIVJE010000032.1 GCA_020200195.1 Acidobacteriota bacterium
CTCCCTGCCCTGCCGCCGAGCGTGTTCACTCCCCTGAAGCTTGTCGTGTTCACGGGAGACAAGGCGCGCGAGCGCGACGTGACCGTTCGGCTCGGAGAACAGGACGTCGCGGTAACTGACCGCGCGGGCGCGAGCCTGGCCAACGTTCCCTATAACACCGTGGTCGGTCTGTTTTACTCGCGATCGCCGGAGCCTCGTTGGACTGGACCGACGGGGATCGTGACTCCTGTCGCCAAGGTCGACCGCGGGAGATTCGGATTCCTCAGAGGTGATCGGGACTGGCTCACGATCCGGACGCCCACCGAATTCACTGCCCTGCGTCCTGAGTCCACTCACCTCGCGCGCATCATCCAGGCGCTCGAGGCGCGGACGGGCCTCAAAGTCGTCCGCGTGACGGGACGGCCGCCCAAGGACTGACCCTGTTCACTCTCACGTATACCGACGGCGCGGGAATCGCACGGCGTGTGGCGCTCCGAACCGGCGACACACTGATCGGTCGCGCCCCGTCGTGCGACGTGGTTTTCAACGTCAACAGCGTCTCCAGGCAGCACGCCCGCATTACCGTCACCGGCGACGGTCGCTGCGTCCTGGCCGACGCCGGCAGCCGGTTCGGTACGATCCTCAATGGCGCGCCGGTCGTCGGCCGCGCAGAGCTGATGGTCGGGAACGTATTTCAGTGCGGGCAGATTGCCCTGTCCATCGAGCAGGCTGTCGAAGCTGCGGACCTCCTGTCCGAGGCGCACCAGATGCTCGAGGACTCAGGAACTCTGATTCGGCGCCTCGACCCAGCCGGCGCGCGCGTCGGCGCCTCAGCTTCCGACGACGTGCAGGACGAGAGCGGCGCGCCGGACGCGCGGCCCGCGATCGACAGGCGCTCGGGCACCGAGCGCCGCGTCGCGAATATGCCGTACGCGCGCACAGATCGACGATCGGGCCACGAGCGCAGGCACGCGCGGTTGCTACGGCTCCTGAGTGAAATCGGCAAAACGCTCATCTCCGTCCAGCCGCTGCCGCAGATGCTCGCCCGCGTCGTCGATCTGGTGTTCGATGTCGTGCCGGCCGAGCGGGCCTTTCTCCTCCTGCGGGATTCATCCGATCAGGCGCTGACCGCGCGCATTCTCCGGAACCGCGACGGATCGGCACCTGCGCAGCCGACGCTCAGCCGCACGGTCGTCAACAAGGTCATGCGCGAGCGGGTCGCGATGCTGGCAGCCGACGCGAGGTACGACTCGCGCCTCGACGGGGCGGGCAGCATCCAGGCCATGAACATTCGGTCCTTCATGTGCGCGCCGCTCTGGAACCGGAACGAGGTAATCGGCGTGCTGTACGCCGACAACCCCCGAACGAAGCGCTTCCTGACGGAAGATCTGGACGTATTCACGGCGCTGGCGGCGTACGCGGCTGTAGCGATCGAGCAGGCGCGGTTGTCGGAGCAGTTACTGCAGGAGACGAAGCGCCGGGAGCGACTGCAGCGCTATCACTCGCCCGGCGTGGTCAACCGCATCCTGCACGGCGGCACCGGCACCGACGCGCCGTTCTTGATGCAGCACCGTGACGTCACGGTCATGTTCTGCGACCTCGTTTCGTTCACGACGCTCAGCGAGGCCATGGAGCCGTATCAGGTTGCCCAGGTCCTGAACCAGTTCTTCACGAAGATGGCGGACGTCATCTTCGAATACGAGGGCACGCTCGACAAATTCATCGGCGACGCCATCCTCGCGGTTTTCGGCGCCCCCTTCGAGCAGGCGGATCACGTTGATCGCGCGGTGGAAGCCGCCATAACGATGCAGCGGGCGCTGGAGGAGATGAACCGCGAGTCCGGGGCGCGGCGGATGCAGATGCGGATCGCCGTGCACAGCGGCACGGCCATGACCGGTGATATCGGTTCGCCGAAGCGTCGCGACTTCACCGTGCTCGGCGACGTGGTGAATATCGCGTCGCGGATGGGGTCATCCATCGCGAAACCGGGTCAGATCGTGATCTCCCGCGAGACGCTCGGCCGGCTGAAGCGCAAGGTCAATGCGACCTCACTCGGGCAGGTGGGGCTTTGGGGGAAGCAGACCGAAGTCGAAGTATTCGAAGTAGTCGTTGGTCCTTAGTACCCTATCGCCCCCCCATCCTTGCGCGGATCGGATCCCCCCATGAGCACACCGGTTTTTGGGTCGATAAGGATCCCCTGGAAGCCGCCGAAAGCGCCGATGCTGGTGATGAGCCGATGGCCGCGAGCATCCAGACCAAAGCGCGCTTCGGGAGAGATCGCGGACTCGAGCGCGAGACCTGCGGCCGAGTGGCGGAACCGTGCCGCCTCGCCGGCCTCCTGAACGTTCATGCCGAAATCGATCAGGTTCAGCAGAACCTGCACGTGCCCTTGCGGCTGCATGTCACCGCCCATGACGCCGAACGACAACCACGGCTTTTTGTCTTTCAGCACCATCGCCGGAACGAGCGTGTGGAACGGCCTATGGCCGGCGGCGAGAAGGTTGGGATGGCCCGGCTTCAGCGAGAACAGACTGCCGCGGTTGTGCAGCACGATTCCGGTGTCCCCCGCCACGATGCCGGCGCCGAAGCTTTCGTAAATCGACTGGATGAGCGACACGACGTTCCCTTCGCGATCCGCGGCCGTGAGGTAGATCGTGTCCCCACGCGCGTCCGGGTGGTCGTCGGCGCCCGGTGCGGAGCCCGTCAGCGCCAGCGCCTTGTAGTCACGCGCCGAACGTTCCATGTTGATCTCGCGGCGGCGCTCCGCCGCATAGTCCTTGGACAGCATGCGCTCCAACGCGCGAGGTGGGACAGCGTCCGCATCCGCCAGCCAGGCATCCCGATCCGCAAACGCGATGCGCTTGGCTTCCACCAGGAGATGGAGGTAGGCGGCAGAGTTATGCCCCAACGCGGCGACGTCGTAGCCTTCCAGGATGTTGAGCATCTCGAGCGCGACCACACCTTGCGTATTCGGCGGCAGCTCCAGCACCTCGTAGCCGCGATACGTCGTCGAGATTGGCTGGATCCAGTCGCTCCGGTGCGCGGCAAGGTCCGCCTCGGCGACAAGGCCCTTCCGGCGTTCTATGTCGGCGCCGATGTCGCGAGCGATTGCGCCGCGGTAAAAGGCGTCGCGCCCTCCCTTCACGATCAGCTCGAGCGTGGCGGCAAGACGGGGATTGCGAAACACGTCACCCGGGTTGGGTGCGTGCCCGCCCGGCAGGAATGTCGAGGCGGCCGCGGGATCGCGCGCAAGAACCCGCTCCGCCTCCTTCCACTGCGTGGCGATGATCTCGGTCACCGCGAAGCCGTCTCGCGCGTAGCCGACAGCCGGCTCGAGCGCCTTCCCAAGCGGTGTCGTGCCGTGACGCGAGAGGAGCTCGTTCCACCCATCCACCACTCCGGGCACGCTCACCGACAGCTCGCCTCGGTACGGAATCGCGTCGAGGTTGCGGCGGCGGAACTCGTCGACCGTCGCCGCGGCCGGGGCCCGGCCGCTCGCATTGAGCGCGCGCACCGTCCGTGTTTTCGCGTCGTACACGATCGCGAACAGGTCACCTCCGATACCGTTCATCGTCGGCTCGACCACGGCGAGGACGGCGGCGGCGGTGACCGCGGCATCGATGGCGTTACCGCCCTGTTGCAGGACCCTGAGCCCCGCAGCCGACGCCAGCGGCTGGCTGGTGGCGATGATCCCGTTTCGCGCCAGCACGACGGATCGCGTCGCGCGGGGATTGGCCGCCGGTCGATCGCCGGGGCCCTGTTGCGGGTCAGGTGTGACCATCAGCAAAGCCGTGAGGAGAATGACGTGGCGCATGGTGCCGTACTTATTTGAGCGCGGCGAGTTTGCCCATATCGATCCTCCCCGCGAGGTCGTGCAGGACTTTCGTGTCCTCGATCTGACGTCCTTCGATTCGCACGAGGAACCGCTTGCCGACGAGCGCATTCAGCTCGCCGTCCTTCCCGGCGGCGTTCCATTTTTCCCAGCCCGGCTGGCCATTGACCGTGGTCGACTTCTCGTAGCCGTCCGACGTCTCCTTCTCGTACCCGGCCTGCAGGAACATCGCGTAGGGCGTGAGCAGCAGCTGGTTGAAGCCGGAGTCGACCATCTTCAGCTCGAGCCGGGAATCCCCTTTCGTGTATGCGACCTCCGCCTGCGAGTAGCTGAACGGGGACGACATGCGCTCTCCGATCGGCTTTGCCTTCTCCCATCCGTCGAGATCCGGAAACAGCGCCTGCATATCCCGGAAGCTGACGGGGTTGACGGGCTTGGCATCTCCGGAGCCCCCGCCGGCCATGGCTTCGAGGCCCTTGGCCATCTGCTCGAGCCCCTTGGCCGCTTCGGCAGCGCCTTTCTCGGCGGTCTGCGCGGCTTGCTGCTGCGCCTGTTCTGCCTGCTTCTCTTCCTTGCTTCCGCACGCCGCCGAGAGTGCGGCCGTCAACCCGAGTGCCACGATACGCTTCATCGCATCCCCCTCGAAGCGAAATTGTATATCTGATCACGAACGTGCGACGTTGCAACGTGCACCGTTCAACGTGCGGTGCGACGTGCGACGTCCGATGTGCGACGTGCGGTGCGACGTGCGACGTGCCACGTCCGACGTGCGACGTGCGACGTCCGCGGTGCCAGGTGCCAGGTGCGGGCGGCGCAGCGTCGCCGCGCCGGACGGCGGACTTCGAGGTTGCACGGGCCCGCAGCACGTGGCACATTGCACACCGCACGTCGAACGTCGCACCCCGCACCGGACGTTGCACGTTGAACGTTGCCACGTGGCACGTGGGCCCCTACCCCCGGCGTATACTCCCAGGTATGTCGATCCGCGACCGCGTTGCGCGTCTCGTGGCCGAATTGCCGCGGGAGCCGCAGTTTCCGACGCAGGGGTCGACGCTGCTGGTCGACCTCGAGCGGCGCGAAGTACAGCGCGGCTATACACCTCTGCACGTCGTCAAGGCGCTGCTCACCGGGCGCGGCGCGAACATGTTCTACCTGCATCGGCTCCTCGACGAATCCCTCGATCCGCTCAACCCCGACGTGCCGCTGATCTTCGGATCCGGCATCCTGACCGGCATCGTCCCCAGTGCCGCGCGGGGGAACGCGACGTCGTGGTCCCCCGAGTCAGGCGTCATCATGGATTCGAACGCGGGCGATTACTTCCCCTCGTTCATTCGGATGAACGGCATCGACCATCTGATTCTCTACGGTCGCGCGTCAGGCTGGATGCTGATCCGGATCCGTGACGGGCAGCTCGAGTTCCATGACGCGGCGGCGTATGCCGGCTTGGACAACATCGATCTACGCGATCGCATCCCGCAGGACTTCGGCGGTACCTGGGCTCGCGATCTGGCGATGGTCAACATCACGCGCGCCGGTGAGAACCTCGTGCTGACGAGCGCGATCATGGGAGGCCCGAAGGCCTGCTACGCCCGCGGCGGCCCCGGCGCCAAGATGGGTTCGCTCAGGGTCAAGGCGGTTCTGGTCCAAGGACAGACACGCGATTTCGAGACGGCGCAGCCGTACAAAGGCTACAACCGCACGATCGCGCAGAAGCTGCTCGACACGTCGGTCGTCAAGCACGCGCTGAAGACGATGGGGACGCCGTTCCTCTACAAACCGAGCCGCATCCTCGGCGCAATGGGGACGAAGAACAATCAGCTGACCACGTGGACGGATCAGCTCGACGCGGACCACATCACGCCGTACCGCCCCGGCATGACCGGATGCTTCCGTTGCCCGGTGAACTGCCGGCCGCTGAACCAGTTGAATGCCGACCCTGCGGACAAGTACGGCCGCGGCGACGGTCCCGAGTACGTGACGCTGGGCAAGTTCGGGCCGAATCTCGGCATCGACCGGATTGAGCCGGTCATTCGCTTGAACAACATCTGCAACGATCTTGGGCTCGACACGGCATCGACCGGTTCGTCGATCGCCTGGGCGATGGAGCTGTTTCAGCGCGGCATCATTACGCTCGCCGATACGGGCGGTCTCGATCTGACGTGGGGAAACGCGGACATGGTCGAGCGGCTGTTGTTCATGATCTCGCGCCGCGAGGGGTTTGGTGGCGCGCTGGCCGACGGCACCGGCGCCGTCGAGAAAGGACACTACCCTGCTGAAGCGCTCAAGTACAGGATGGCCGTCAAGGGACTGATGCAGAGCGATCCGCACGACGCACGGATTCTCAAGGCGTTTGCGCTGGGACTGGCGGTCGCCACACGCGGGATGGATCATCTCCGCAACCGCGTCACGCTCGAGATCAACGCGAGGATCAACGACGATCCGGCGTTCAAGACGCGGCTCTACGGCGGGCCGGTGAGCGCCGCACCCGACAGCTACGGGGAGAAAGAGCGTGCGGTGCGCGTCTGCGAAAACGTTTACGCGGTGGGTGATGCCGTGGGCATGTGCCGCTTCACCACGAAGCTGTTCAACAGTCCGTCACTCCCCGGGCTCGAGGAGTTTGCCGCACAGATTGCGAACGTGACCGGACTGCAGTTCACGCCGGAGGCGCTCGACGGTGTCGGCCACAACATCACGGGCGTGGAGCGGCTGATCAACCAGCGTCTGGGTGTGCGGCGGGCCGACGATACGCTGCCGCAGCGCTGGTTTGAGGAGCCCGTCCAGGTCGGCACGTACCGGGGGCAGAAGATCGACCGCGCGGAATTCGACGCGATGCTGTCCCGGTTCTACGAAATCTCGGACCTCGATGCGGAAGGCGCGCCGCGGCCGGAGTGGCGACGCGAACTGGAAGCCACGCTCGGCGCATGATTACCGTTCGCCTGCCCTCCACGCTGCGCGTCGGAACCGATGACACGCTCGTCGTGTCGGAACGGCCGGCGGACGTCGGCGCGCTCATCGACATTCTCGATCGACGGATCCCTGGCTTCCGCGATCAACTGGACGACTCGGTGTTCAACTTTGCCGTCAACGATGAAATGCTACTGCACCGCGCGCACGCGCGGGAGTTGCACGACGGCGATGTAGTGGAGATCATCCCGACGATCTCGGGTGGGTGAGCCGGGCACGCGACGGCCGCTTGGCGTGCCCGCGAACGCAATTAGACGAAGACGACCGCTACGATGGCGCAGATCAGCAGGAACGCCACCAGGGCGTCGGCGTTGCTCGAGAAATTCAGGTCAAACATGATGTTTACCCCTTTCTCAGAGTTAGACGCCCTTTGCGCTCGAAAAGTTTAGCGATCCCCCAAAGTTCCCGCTATTTCTCAGTTTGGGTCCCGGCAGGCGCTGCCACGTAACTCTTACGCGCCCGGGCCGTCATCCCGGGCTTCTTCACCTTGGTCTCCACCTTGTGGACCTTGCCGTCGAGCGCCTGCGGCGAGAACCCGAGCACGTACTGGCTGTGCAGCTCCTGCGCGACGCGGGTGAACGTGGGCCCGAGCTCGTCCGTCTTCTTCAACTCGAAATACCCGCCGCCCGTCTCTTCGGCGAGCTTCTTCAGCCCGCGATCCGGACGCGAGCGCACGCGCTGCTGACCGTTGAAATACTCGCTCTGAAGGCCAATCGCGTACACCATCACGTCCTCGATGCGCGCGCGCTCGAGCGCGTCACCCATCCCGACCTTGCTCGCCGTATCGTCGCCGTCGGTGAAGACGACGACCACCTTGCGGCCCGTAAATGGGGACGGTTTGCGTACTCGTCCTGATTTTCTGTGCGCCGGCGCTGGTCGTGAGCAGGGCAGCCGCGGTGATTCCGACGAAAGCAGCGTAGATAGTTGAACGCATTTTGATGGCAACCATTGCAGAAACTGTTCCAGAGCTCAGGTGTGGAACTGCAGGCGAACGTCAGGCATCGCACGGAGACCGTGCTCCACAGGATACAGTGCGTCTGCGCCGCATGTGTGAAATTCCGGGCTATTCCAGGCTGGAAAACGGAAAGGGCGGCACTCCCGAAGGTTATGCCGCCCCGCTCCGTGTCCGACTCAGCTCGGCGATCAGCGCGGGGTGCGGCCGGTTGGCAGCATGCTGATCTCCTGCGAGTCGTAGTTGGCCCCCACGCTGGGGGAGGTGAGTCCCGCCGAGGAGACTTCAGCGACCACGTTAAGCCTTCGAGAAGGTGGATATCTGTCAGCGCAGAATGCGCTCGAGGACGGGGGCTATGGCGGTCGCCATTCGCCGGTAACCGTCAACGCTGGGGTGAAGGCCGTCCGGAGAGCTGGCGAGCGAATCGGGGTTGCCGGGAGCGGCGACCGCGGCGCGCGTGTCGGCGAAGTCGATGTTCGCGTCGGCGTCGGCCCGGCGACGGATCCAGGTGTTGATTTCCGCCATGCGCGCGTTCTGCGCCGGCGTAGCCGTGTTGTAAGGAATGATGCTGCCGGCGACGACCCGGATGCCCGCGCCCGCAGCCGTGTGATACATCCGCTCGAGCTGTTGTGTGACGTGGGCCGCCGGCCGGCCCTGGTAGACGTCGTTGACACCCGCGATGATCACCACGGCCTTCGGACGCGCGGCAAGCACGTCCCGCACGAACCTGGAGACAGTCTGATCGCTGCGCTCACCGTTCACGCCTCGGTTCAGCACTTCCCATTCCGGGTGGTCTTTCATCAGCCAGTACGTATACTGGCTCGTCTCGTCCCCGCGGCCGTCCGGCGGCGCCTCGATCGGCGACGCAAACGCGGGGGTGCCTGCCGTCGTGGAGTCGCCGATCGCGACGATGCGGGTGCGGGTTTGCATCAGCCGCCTTTCCAGTAATCCCCACGTGCCGACGGCTCCCACGACGGACACGAAGCACACGAAGAATACAAAGAAAAGTAGCTTCGTGTCCTTCGTAATCATCGTGCAGGCCGTCGGCGCGTGAGGTTGCCAGTTGGTGGCTAGCTACTTCCCCTCAAACAACATCGCCGATGGCCCGCGCTCCGCTTGCAGCTTCTTCGAGACCTGCTCCGCGCCCCGCATGACGCGCAAGACGTTCAGCCCCAGCACCTTCTTGATCTCATCGTCTTTGTAGCCGCGCCGGAGCAACTCGGCGGTCAGCGCGGGATACTTCGAGACATCTTCCAGACCCTCCGGAACGGTCGTGATGCCGTCGAAATCGCCGCCAAGGCCGATATGGTCGATGCCGGCCACCTTCCTGATGTGGTCGATGTGGTCCGCCGCGTCAGACACCGTGGCGCGCGGCGCGGGATTGGTTTTCACCCAGGTCTCGACCGCCGCCTTCACGCTGTTTTCGTCAGTGGGGTACTGTTGCTTCAACCGATTCTGTTCCGCAGTTTGCGCTGCGCTGTGAGCGGTGACCTTCGGCGACAGAAATCCAGGCACGAACGTCACCATGACGATGCCGCCGTTCTTCGGCAGCATCTGCAGGATGTTGTCCGGAACGTTGCGCGGAACGTCGTTCACGGCGCGTGACGACGAGTGTGAGAACACCACCGGCGCGGCGCTGACGCGGATGGCGTCCTCCATCGTGTCGGGCGAGACGTGCGACAGGTCCACCAGCATTCCGAGCCAGTTCATTTCCCGTACGACCTGTTCGCCAAACGGAGAAAGCCCGCCGAGCGCTGGCTGGTCAGTGGCCGAATCGGCCCACGGCACATTCTTCGAGTGCGTAATCGTCATGTAGCGCGCACCGAGACGGTGGAACATGCGCAGCGCACCCAGCGAGTTGTCGATCGCGTGCCCGCCCTCCATGCCGATGAGCGACGCAATCTTTCCCTTCTTGAATATCCGCTCCACGTCGTCCGCGGTCAGCGCCAGCTCGAAAGTTTCGGGATACTTTCGCATCATGCGATGGACGATATCGATCTGTTCGAGCGTTGCCGTAACCGCTGTCTGCCCGGCGAGATCTGCGGGAACGTACACCGACCAGAACTGGCCGCCTACGCCGCCCGCGCGCAGCCTCGCGATGTCCGTCATGATTGTGGGCTGCGGTTTCGTAATGTCGAGCTTATCGAGATCGCGCGCGGCGTTCTCCCGCAATGCCCACGGATAGTCGTTGTGGCCGTCGATCAGCGGGACGTGCTTGTGCAGCGCCCGTGCCTTGTCGAGCAAGGCGGCGTCAGAGGCTTGCCGGGAGGGCACGATGGTCGCCGGCAAGAGCAGCAGAGTCGCGATCGTGAATCGTGTGAGCATGGATAATTACCGCAGAAGTCGGCTCGCCTGATTGGGAAACGTCCTGACACGCGCCCGAAGGTCAGCCAGGTGCTTTCATAGTAATCCGTCCGCGCGCGCCGATGGCCCTGAAGGCCAGGTCAGCAGTGCTGCTGTCGCCGAAATCCCTCCGAAAACCGGTCGAACGAGCACGTCGAACGAGCACGGTGCCGACTGTCAGGGCGGCCCGGCGTATATCCGACTTGACCGGTCGGACATGTGCGCGATAGGCTTTGAAAACGAGATCATTCGCATTTTCCGCGGGACAGATTCATGCTGCAGGCCTTTGTCGTCACGTTACGTGAAGGACTCGAAGCCTTCCTCATCGTCGCCATCAGTCTTGCGTATTTGAAGAAAACCGGCCGCAGGGCGCTGATTCCGGCTGTGCATTGGGGTATCGCGGCATCGGTCCTGCTCAGCATCGGTGCCGGCATTCTGTTCGCGCAGGCCGCCAATCAGGCGTTGTGGGAAGGCATTCTGGCCATGGTGGCGGCGGTGCTGGTCTGCTCGCTGACGATTCATATGTGGCGTGCTGGCCGCCACATGAAGCGTGAGATCGAAGGTCGCCTCGAGGCGTCGTCGGTCAAAACCGGCTTCGCGGCGTTTGCCGGTGTCTTCGCCTTCACGCTTCTGATGATCACGCGCGAGGGAATGGAAACCGCGCTGCTGATGAACTCGTTGCTCTTTCAGGTGCGCTCCGCCGAGATCATCGGCGGTGCGGCTGGCGGCACGCTGGTCGCCGCGTTCGTCGCGTGGTTGTGGTCTCGGTACGGCTACCGTGTCAATCTTGCGCGCTTCTTCCAAGTCACAGCGGTTTTCCTGCTGGTCTTCGTCATCCAACTCCTCATCTACGGCTTCCATGAGCTGACCGAGGCCAACATCTTCGCCTACAGCGCGCCGCTGCACGACGCCACCGAGCCGTATGGACCCGACGGCATCTACGGCCAATACCTCACATACATGCTCGTCGTGCTGCCGCTGGCGTGGCTCGCCATTTCAAGCGTCGTCAATCGCGTTCCGGGGCGGCTCACCCGCGCCTGAAGAACGCAGCGCCACCGGCCAAAGCCGATACAATCCTCGGATGGCCGAGCCTTCGACGCGCAAGCCGCCGACCGTCATCGAACTAATCTGGGAACATGATCTGGTCTTCGGCGGCAAGTCTGGGGACGTCGCCATCACGCTCGACAGCAGGTCGCACGCCGGTCCTTCGCCCATGCAGGCGCTGGCATTCGGACTGGCGAGCTGCATGGCGATGGACGTCGTCCACGTGCTCAAGAAAGGCCGCCACGACCTGCGCGGCATGCGCGCCGACCTGACGGGGCAGCGCGCCAACGCAGAACCCCGCCGCTTCACAGCTATCGCGCTTCATTACACGATCACGGGCAACGTTCCCACCGAAGCAGTCGAACGCGCGGTCACTCTGTCCCGCGAAAAGTACTGCTCCGTGTGGCACTCCATGCGGCAGGACATCGAGCTCACCGTGACATTCACGGTGACGTCCGGCAGCTAGAACCGGTGGCTGAGCCAAGCCCACGGCGCACTGCCGTCCAGCGGGGCCCAGCCAGGCCTGCTGAACCGGGCACGCGCGCGCCCCGCCGCGGCTATCTGGACTGGATGCGGGGTGTCGCGGTTCTCATAATGATCGAGGCCCATCTCCTCGACAGCTGGACCGGCGGCGTCGATCGCTCGACGCGCACCTTCGGCTGGTCGCTGATTCTCGGCGGACTGGGAGCACCTCTGTTCCTCTATCTCGCAGGCGTTTCAGTGGCGCTTTCCGCCGGCTCGAAGTCGCGCCGGACCTGGGACCGTCGATCGCGGCCGCCGCCGCGCTCTGGGGCGTCATGAAGACGACGCGCGCGCATTACGTGGCATTCACGCTCGCAATGCTCACCATGACGCTGCTCACGCCGCTCATCCGTACGGCTTCGTGGCTCGCGACCGTGCCGGATCCGATCGAGGCGTACCTGCGGCCAGTGCGACCGCTGACGAGTTTTACGTTCTTTCCGTGGGCCGGTTTCGTGTTCGCGGGTGCAATCGTTGGACTGATGCTCGACGGCGCGCGCACGCGGCTCGAGGAATCGCGCGCGAACCTTCTTTTCGGTCTTGCGGGCGTAGCCTTGGTCGTGACCGCCTGGGGCGCTTCGTACCTGCCGTCGCCCTACCCCCGCTCGGATTTCTGGACGAGCTCCCCGGCGTTTTTCTTTCTGCGCACCGGATTGCTGACGGCCGCAGTGGCGTTGGCGTATGTCTGGCAGCTACGGCCGGCAGGTCAGGAGAAATGGAGTCCGCTCAAACAGCTCGGCCGGTCGTCGCTGTTCATTTACTGGATCCACGTCGAAATGGTTTACGGGCTCATCTCCCTGCCACTCCACAAGGCGCTGACGCTCCCACGAGCCTGGCTTGCGTTCGCCGCCTTCAGTGCCTTCATGCTGATTTGCGCAGTCCTGAAGGAGCGGGTCGTCGGATGGTGGCGCACACGTCAGCGGCGCGTCCTGGTTCATGACCAAGTAAAACGCTGATTTCAGGCGGTTTATCTTTATCGAGGGCGACCGCCCACAAACCTCCGAGATTCTGTAGCCTGACACAATATAAGATGGCCCAGTTTCCTGAAGGGCGAGCGCATAACCCATTGCCCGAAGCCTGAAGCCTATGATCAGTGTGGCCGCGATTCGAATGCAGCAGTTCGGCGTGCAGTTCTACCAGGCGTCTTTGACTGCCAATGACATCGACAAGCTCGTCCGCTTCGAGGTGCTGAGCTACGGAGAAAAGAACCAGGGAGTAAGGGGAACCAAGAAGCGGGCGGCGCCGCCATCCAAGGTGAACTGGGACCTGCTGGAGCGCCGGATCGGCGCAAGCGAGAAGGCTTATCAGCGGCAAATCATCCGCAAGAAGATTGACGAGTTGGTGCAGTACTACGAACAGTGCCGGCAGGCTCGGGATCTGCCGTCAATTCCCGGCGCGGTGATCATCTCGTGCGATGAGTCGTTGCGATTCGAACCGTCCGAGGAAGGCTCCTCTGTCGGCATGCTGAAGGTGCCGGAGCGCGAAGGTATTCTCAGGGCAATCGACGGGCAGCACCGCCTGCTTGCGCTTCATGCCGATATCGAGCGGTTCGAAGGGGAAGCGTTCACGGTTCCGGCCGTCATTTTCGACCGCCTGCCAGAAGACCACGTCGTCCAGATGTTCGTGACGATCAACGCCAAGCACACGCGCCTCAACGCTTCGCACCTCGTCTCGCTCTCCGGCCGACAGCTGTATCGCGACGAGAGCCTCGCAGCCGCGCACGATATCGTCCGGGCGCTCAACGACCGTGAGGATTCTCCGTTGTACGACGAGATCAAGCTGCTGGGTGTCGGCCGGGGACGAGTGGCGCAGGCGCCGCTCGCCCAGGAGCTCAAGAAACTGTTTGCCTCTGATGCATTCGGCGCGGGACGGAAGGGCGACGCTTTCCGTGAGGAGTCGAAGAAGTTTTTCGTCAACTACCTGAAGCAGGTTGCCCAGGTATTCAATGCGGCGTGGAACGGGCGGAAGTACAGCATCAAGAGCGCTGCAGCATTGCGCGCGTTCGTGCGCGTCGCTCCGGAGGTCGTCAAGCGCCTGGACCAGGAGCACGCCGACCGCACTGATTTCCGCGCCATCGGCCGCGTCATCGCCCCGTGGGGCCGGCGCATCGGCGACTTGCGGTTCGAGACCGAGGGGGCATGGAAGCGCTCCGGGACGACGGTCGATTCGCTCGCGAAGGAGCTGAGGCTCGCCTTGCAGTATCCCGAGGGGGCAACAGTCTAGAGGGGAATCGGGTGATCGGGCGATCGGGCAATAAAAAAGGGCATCGTCTCGCGACGATGCCCCGGTGGTTTTGCGGGCGACCCGGCTCCCCAGCAACTCACGGCTCCCTGCCGTAAATATTCAGGCCGCCTGCACCATCCAATAGAGCAAGCGGCGTACCTGCGTTTTTCCTCGCGTTTTTCGTGAGAAACTCCCGCCGGGGCGACGGAAACGTCTCGCGGATGACATTTTCGTCACTGCCCATTGGCTCGCAACGTTTGCATTCTTGCCGTGTGCTTCCTGTGCATCGCGGCGCATGACGGCCTGCGGCGCTGCAGGATGGCACTGGCGTCGTTGTCGGTAGGGTCGTGGACGCGCGAACCGGCTACCCTCGCCAAAGTGTTGGTCATCGTTGAAGGCACGGATCGTTCCGCCGTGACCGACACCAGTGGCACATTCGAACTAACCGGGGTGCTGGCGGCCGGCAGGCGGCTTTACGTGTCCATCATTGGCTACAGCCTGGTCCAGCGCGTGTCGAAGTCGTCGCGGGCAACCGGCTGGAGATCACGATCTTCCTCAGCGAAGGCACCGGGGACGTACACGGAAACCGTCACCCGTCACTCCCGGCCCGTTCCGGCTGCCGGAGCCAAGGACGACCGCCGGACAGGTCCTCGGCAGCGCAGACCTGCAGAATCTTCGTGGTGTGCTGCCGCTGCGCCCCGTACAGTCATTGCCCGGGTGTAGATCCCGATCGTCCCGTCGGCCGGTATCCTGATCGAATTCTGACGGCCGCCTGAGGCGCAGACGGCGTCATTTCATCGCGATGGTAGGCTGCACTGCATGAAGAAACTGACGGTGGTCCTCGCTGTCGTTCTATGGATTCCGGCGATGGCGGGGCAAGGAAAGGATCTTCGCGCGCAGGTGGCCGCGTGGGTGACCGCGAACCAGCAGGTGATTATCAACGAGCTGGTTGAGCTGCTGGCGATTCCCAACGTCGCCGCGGACACCGCGAACATCCGCCGCAACGCCGAGCACCTTCGCGCAATGCTTGCACGTCGCGGCTTCACATCTGAATTGCTGGAAACGGCCGGCAATCCCCTCGGCCGCTCGGCGTCCGACGACAAGTCGCCGATCGTCGCAATCTGCGCGGCGCTGGACGCGTTGAAGGCAGCCGGCAGCCCGCCCGCCTCGAACATCCGCGTCATCTTGGACGGCGAAGAAGAAGCGAGCTCGCCCAATCTGGTGCCGGCGATTGATAAGTACCGCGACAAGCTGCGCGCTGATTTGATGATCATCTTCGACGGTCCGATCCATTCGAGCGGCCGTCCAACAGTCGCGTATGGCGCGCGCGGAATCGTCACGCTGGATCTGACGGTATTCGGTCCTCGCGTAGGCGTGCACAGCGGCAACTACGGCAATTGGGTGCCGAACCCCGCGCAGCGGCTCGCTGCGTTGCTCACGTCGATGAAAGGTGACGATGGTCGGGTTCTCGTGCCTGGGTTTTACGACGGCGTGACTGCGCTCGCCGCCGATGAGCGGATGATGCTCGATGCCGTGCCCGACGACGGCGCGCGCATGTTGCAGACGTTCGGTATCTCGAGTCCTGAGTCAGCCTTCCCGAAGCTGCAGGACGCCGTGCAGTTCCCGACGCTCAACGTGCGCGGTCTCTCGAGCGCACATGTCGGCGCCGGCGCTCGGACGATCATCCCGGATCGCGCGACTGCCGCGATCGACATCCGCCTCGTCAAAGAGACCGCTTCCGCTGACCTGCTCGCGAAAGTCCGGGCTCATGTCATTGCGCAGGGCTTTCACCTCGTCAACGACGATCCGGACGACCAGACCCGCGCGAAATATCCGAAGATCGCGCGAATCGCGGTGTCGGAGACCGCGACCGCGGCGTTCCGGACGTCGCCGCTCGATCCTCAGGCGCGGACGATCGCGGTGGCGCTCGAGCGTGCGTTCGGGACCCCGCCGGTCCGCATCCGGACGCTCGGCGGCACGGTGCCGATCGCGCCATTCATCGAGGCGCTTGGCCTGCCCGCCGTGCTCGTGCCGATCGTGAACTTCGACAACAATCAGCACGAAGAGAATGAGAATCTACGGCTCGGACACTTTTTTCAGGGCATCGAAATCATCGCTGCCGTGCTGATGAGTTGAGCGATGCTGACACCTGACAGCCGACAGCTGAAAGCTGAGAGCTGAGAGCTGAAAGCTGAAAGCTGAAAGCTGAAAGCTGAGAGCCGAGAGCTGAGAGCTGATGTCTGAGAGCGTCATGCACATCGATCTGAATGCCGATCTCGGCGAATCGTTCGGGGCCTGGCGAATGGGGGCGGACAGCGCCGTCATCGCCAGCATCACTTCGGCGAACGTCGCCTGCGGCTATCACGCGGGCGATCCAGCCGTCATGCGGGCGACTGTACGGCTGGCCCGGGACGCGGGGGTGGCCGTCGGAGCGCATCCCGGACTACCTGACCTGATCGGCTTCGGCCGGCGCGAGATCCGCGTGTCGCCCCAGGACGTCGAGGACCTGGTGTTGTATCAGATCGGCGCGCTGGCGGCAGTGGCGGCCGCCGAGGGGGTGCGCCTGCAGCACGTGAAAGCGCACGGCGCGCTTTACAACATGGCCGTGCGCGATCGATCGCTCGCCGACGCAATCGCGCGTGCGATCAAGGCGTTCGATCCGGCCCTGATCATGTTCGGCCTTCCCGGATCGGAAATGATTCAGGCGGGCCAGCGCGAGGGCCTGACAGTGGCGGCGGAAGGTTTCGCCGATCGCGCGTATGAGCCCGACGGATCATTGACGCCGCGGTCCCGCCCGGGATCAGTCATTCATGACGTCGACGAAGTCGTCCATCGCGCCGTGCGCATGGCTTCTGAAGGAAGAGTGACGGCGACCGACGGCTCGGACATTCCGCTCCGCGTCGACACCCTCTGCACGCACGGCGATACACCCGGGGCGCCGGAGATGACCCGGCGCCTTCGGCAGGGGCTCGAAACCGCGCGCTGGTGGCCGCGTCGCTCGGATGGATGCTCGATGCATTTGACGTCATGCTGTGGGCGCTGGTGCTCGCGTCGATCATGTCGGATCTCGGGATCGACAAGGGAACCGCCGGCATCCTGGGTTCCGTGATGCTGCTGGCCTCCGCGGCCGGTGGGATGATCTTCGGGATCATCGCTGATCGCTACGGCCGCACGCGCGCGCTGATCGGAAGCGTCCTGATCTATTCGGTGTTCACCGCCGCGTGCGGATTCGCCACGACCGTCGCGCAGCTCGCGGCCTTCCGGATTCTCCTTGGCATCGGCATGGGCGGCGAGTGGGCGAGCGGCGCCACGCTTGTCTCGGAGACGTGGCCTGATGATCATCGTGGCAAGGCGCTCGGGTTCATGCAGAGCGCCTGGGCGATCGGCTACGGCGCCGCCGCACTCGTGACCTGGTTCGTGCTCCCTCGATGGGGCTGGCGCGGCGTCTTCTTTGTTGGCATCCTGCCGGCGTTCTTCACGCTGTGGGTCCGCCGCAACGTGACCGAGCCCGCGCTGTGGCGCGCGTTGCGCGACACCCCGAATGCCCGTCGTGGGCGCTTTACCGACATTTTCAAGGGCGGGCTCCTGCGGCTGACGGTAGCCGTCACGCTGATGAATGCGTGCACCATGTTTGCCTGGTGGGGTTTCAATCTCTGGCTCCCCGGTTACCTCTCACTGCCGTCGTCGGCCGGCGGCGTCGGGCTGTCCACGACGCAGATGACCGCATTCATTTTCGCGATGCAGATCGGTATGTGGTTCGGGTACGTCACGTTTGGTTTCGTCAGCGACGCGATTGGTCGGCGGCGCGCCTACGTCTTCTACACCGTGACGGCCGCGGTGCTGATCCTGATCTACATATCGCTGCGGGCACCGATCGGGCTGCTGCTCCTCGGACCATTTGTTGCGTTTTTCGCGACAGGTTACTTCAGCGGCTTTGGTGCGGTGACGGCCGAGATTTACCCGACCGACATCCGCGCGACCGCGCAGGGCTTCACGTATAACATCGGCCGGATCGCCAGCGCAGCGGCTCCGTTTTCTGTCGGATCGCTCGCCCAGACCCACGGCTTCGGTGTCGCGCTGTCCACGACCTCGGTCGCATTCCTGCTCGCGGCGGCCATGTGGTTCTGGATTCCGGAGACGAAGGGACGGAAGCTCACGTGATGCGCCTGATACCGCGTGCACTCGCGCTCGCGTGTGGGCTTTGTGTCCCGGGTTGCCTGGTCGTCAGCGTCAACCCGACGTACGACGCAGAATCCATCGGATGGGATGCAGCGCTGGTGGGGCATTGGGAAGACACCGACGACAACGTGACCGTGCAGATCGAGCGCGGCGAGTGGAAGTCGTACCGGTTGCATTACGTGCATCCGATCGAGACCGGGGATTTGACCGGGTATCTGACGATCATCGGCGACACCCGCTACCTCGACGTCATGCCGGCGCGGGGCGAAGACCGGGGATCGTTCCTCATTCCGGTCCACGCAGTGTTCCGGCTGCAGCTTGACGGCGATCGCCTCGAGGTGACGCCGCTGTCTTTTGACTGGTTCTACGAGCGACTCCGTGGCGGCGTGGGCGTGCCGGGTTTGACCGTGGCGCTCGATCAGAAGGATAACGCGCTGGTCGCGACGCCGACATCGGGGCTGCGAGACTGGCTGCGCCATCAGCCGCCCGGCGGCCCGATGTTCGGAGCGAGTGCGGTATTCAGGCGCAAACCGGCGGCCACCTCGGTCGCGGCCCGTCGCGGGATCAGTTGGGTGTCCTCATTCCGGGAGAAACGCTCATGAGGCGGACGAGAACGCTGGCCCGAGTGATCGTGGTGCTGGGAATCGTTGCACCCGTCTCGGCGCAAAACCGGAGCGACGACGCCTACACGCGGTACGAGCTGCTCTCGCCCGAGACGACGTCGTTCAAGATCATCTACGACGTGACCGCCGTCTCTCCAGGCGTCAGGTTCTTCTTCAACCCTATTCGTATAGGGAGCATCGCCACCGACGAGTCGGTCATCGATCTCATGACCGGAGGACCACTGAAGTTCGAGGACGTCAGCGGCGCCGAAGCGCGTGACGCAGGGTTGCCTAATGCAGACCTGAACGGCCGGTACATCAAAGTGCACCTGGCGCGACCGGTACCGGAAGGCGGTGAAGGTCGCATCCGCATCATCAAGACGTACAAAGATCCAAAGAGTTACTTCCGGGATGGCGACAGCGTCGTGTTCGATCGTCCGCTCGGCATAACCCGAAACACCGTCGTGCTGCCGCCGGGTTACGAGCTGGTGGCGTGCAATATCCCCTCGCAGGTAATCGAAGAGCCGGATGGCCGCGTGGGCATCAGCTTCATGAACACATACCCTGGTCAGGCACCGCTTGTGCTGCGCGCGAAGCAGCTCGCCGACTGGACACCGCATTCAGGCGCACCGAGCCCGGCCGAGCGGCGCCCGTCACCGGGCACCCAGGTAACCGCCGAACCCGCACCACGCGAGGTTCCGATGGAAAACGTCCGGGTGACCGATCGGGCTGTTCAGGATCGTGAGATCGTGTACTTTCTGAAGGAGCCCGACACGCATGCGTTCAGCCTGTATCACGACTACACGGAGAGCGGAGAGGGCAGAGATCGGTACCTCAACGTCGTACGGCGCGGCAGCACGGTGTCGAACCCGTCGGCAAAGATTCTGGACACCGGCGAGAAGCTGAAGGTCGAGACGCTGAAAGGCGACGCGATCACGAAGGCGGGCATCGACATCGGTGAGCCGGCGCAGGCAGATTCCGAGGTGGTGGTGATTCGGTTCGATCCGGTGAAGAAGGGACAATCGGTGCGCCTCCGCATCGAAGAGACGTACACGGATCCCGCGCGCTACGCACTCATCGACGGCCAGCTGATGTGGAGGCGCAGTCTTGGTCGTCCTCGGAACGATATGGTGCTGCCCGCGGGGTGGTATCTGACAAGGAGCTCCATTCCGGCGGTCGTTCGACAGGAAACCGACGGTCGTACGAGACTCGTCTTCGCGAATCCGCGCCCGGATTCGCTCGACGTGTTCGTCGCGGCGCGAAAACGACGGTAGGTTTCAACAAATCCGCCATGCTCAAAGGCAGCCGCACCGTCATCGTCACGAAAGTCCAACCCGTGAGCATCCACGGACAGATCTCGCTCGACGTGTATTTCGTCGAGCCGGACGACGATCAGGGCCAGGTCCGGCTGGCGCGAATTGGCCCCGAATCCGTTCCCCGGCATCTCGAGGCGGGAGATCGCGTCGAGCTGCACTACATGCTTGGTGTCGTGACGTCGATTACCAAAGCATGACGGTCAATTCGGCTCACTTGCATTTGAAGCCCCGATTGGCCCACACTTAACGCAGCCCCCCTTCCACCGACTAGGAGCCCCCG
>JAIVJE010000033.1 GCA_020200195.1 Acidobacteriota bacterium
GTACGAAACCGCGCGCGCGGATCCTCTTCGCCGTCCGCTCGTGCGTACCCCTCCGCCGAGAACTGAAACCCCGGGCCGAACGTACCCGCGTCGCGCCACGGCACGATAGTGCCCACGGCGACGCGCTCTACACTAGGCAGGCTCGCGATCCGTCGTATCGCCTCCTTGTAGAACACGGCAACCTGGTCCGGCGGGCGCGTGTACGAGACGATGGGCACATTCAGCGCGAGCACGTTGTGGGTATTGAAGCCGGTATGTGCCCCCTGCAGTGCCAACAGGGTCGTCAGCAGCATCCCGGCGCCGGCCAGGAGCACGAATGACGCCGCGATTTGTGTGACGGCAAACAACCGTAACCGGCGGTTCGTGCCCGACGTGATCCGCACGCTTCCGTTCGATAGGCCGAAGCCGCTCGATGCGTCCGCGGCAGGCAGCCGCGGAACGAACGCCAGAAGAACCGCCGCGGCGAGGGCCAGACTCACACCGACCCAGAGCAGGCTCGCATCCACAGTCAGGTCCAAGGCGCGCACCGAGAAGCGCGCGGCATACCGGGCAAGAATGGCCACCATCGGCCGCGCAATGACGATGCCGAGGATCGCGCCCGCCCCGCAAAGCAAGAGGCTTTCCGCGAGAAGCGTTCGACGGAGCGCGCCCGCGCTCGCGCCAAGCGCTGCACGAATGGCCAGCTCCCCTTCGCGTCGCACCGAGCGCGCCAGGATCAGGTTCGCGACGTTCGAGCACGCGATGATGAAGACGAGTGCGGACGCTGCGAGCAGCACCAAGAGGACGGTCCTCGCCGGCGAGATGATCTGATCCCGCAACCGGACAGCTTCAATTCGAAAGTCCGCGTTCTGCGGATACGCCTCGGGGTGCTCCGTGAGTATCGCCCCGTGGACAGCGCGTAGCTCGGCGCGCGCGGCGTCGAGATCGACGCCCGGGGCGAGGCGGCCAAAGAGCTCGGTCATCCGATGCACGCGGCCGTCCACCATCGTCGCGGACAGATGGTGTGGGCTCGTGACGACGTTTGCGATGATCTCGGTTGCCGCCGGATACGGGACGGACGGCTCGAGGACACCGACAATCGTGGCCGAGCGGTCGCCAAGTGTCACCGTTTTTCCGATCACCGACGGGTCGCTCTGAAACGTGCCGGTCCAGAAACGATGCGTGAGCACCGCGGCGCCAGCCGCCTGTGGCCCGTCGTCGGCTGAGCCGAGCAGGCGGCCACGCACGGCGTGGAGTCCCATGACCTCGAAGAACGACCCGCCGACCACGCCGGCACGGACGACGCGAGGCTCGCCCAGGCCGACCATCGTGAAGTCGATCGTGGAGAAGTCGCCGAAAGCCGTCAGCGTCTTGACACGCGCACGGAGGTCCCGGATCTCCGGGACGGAGAACACGGCATTCTCGGTGCCTATGCCGCGCGCGCTCTGCCGGATGTAGATCAGGCGATCTTCATCCCGGTTCACGAGCGGCCGCAGAAGCACGCCACGAACGACGCTGAAGATCGCGGCATTGGCGCCAATGCCGAGCGCCAGGGTGAGAACGACGGTGACGACCAGGCCTTTGACTCTGGCTAACGACCGCAGCGCAAAGCGGAGATCGGTGATGAATCTCATGGCGTCCTGTCTACATGTCAGCAGAAACCGCATCCGGTGGCACGCGCCAGGCTGACAATTCGGGTTCTACTTATTTGTCGAACGAGGGTCCGCAAGATCGACATGTTCCCGATCGTCTGGCAGGCTTTATTTCGGGCCGGGCCGGGCCGGCGATGATCTCTAGAACACCACCTCCAGAATCGACACCGTCCCGGAGACCTCATTCGCGCTCGCCAGAAACAAGCGGCCACCGTTTCGAAAGAACTTTATACCCTCCGGTCCTATGCCGACCGATTCGATGTCGATTACAGTCGGCGACGCGGGGTCGCTCACATCAACCAACGCAACCGCGTTGGCGCGTTCCAGCCCGACGGCGACCAGCGTCAGACCGCGATAGTGCGTGAGGTCGAGCACCTCGGGCTCGGAGCCGCCGCGGTTGCTGCGGCCGTCTGGATAGACTCCCGCGTCCGCCGCCGCGTCGTCGAGCTGTGAGCCGGTATCGGCGATCAGAACCCCGGTCTCCGCATCGAACACGCTCACGGTCCGTCCGCCGCGGGGAGCGCCGCTCCCTGCAGCATCGCGGGTATCCCCCTCGTCTGCAGTCACGAAGAATCGCCCTGTCTGATCGAGGGCAATGCCGTCGGGTTCCCGGAACGCCGTCAACGCATCGGGGACGGGGTCATAGAGCCCATCCACCAGGAGATCGGCCGCGTGAGTAGTCTGACCCAGGCCCAGGAACATGAGCTCCCCCGTGAGCACATCGACACGCACGACGCCGTTGTTCTCCTGCAGCGTGACGAAGGCGAACCGGCTGTTCTTGCTGAATGCGACGCTTTCCGGCTCGATCGTCGCGGGAGTGTTGTCGATTGACAGGCGCGCGAGGTCATCGATCCGCCCCGTGCTGAAGCCCGGGGAGGCCGGCAAGTGAGGGCAGGGCGACGTTGGTGACCAGAAGCTCGGCCGCGACGCCATTGAAGCCGGTCAAGTCCGGTGCAATGGCGATCGAGTCGGGCTGGATACCGACCGTCGCCGAGCCGAGGAGTGCGCCGTCCGAGAGACGGTATGCCGCGACCGAACCCGTCGCGCCGGGCGCCCCGATCACCACCAGGAAATAATCATGATGCGGATGGACCGCGACCGAGTTCGGTGTGGCGGCCGCGGTGTCGATCTCTACTCGATGCAAACGGAGAGGCTGGAGCGGGTTCGACAGGTCCAGCACATCGACACTTCCCGCGACGTTGGTGAGCGCCGCGATGCCGTCGGTGTGGCGAATGCTGATGATCTCGCTCCCCTCGAGGCCCAGGCCGGTGTCGTACGTCGCAAGGAGCACCAGCTGCGGGGCCGCTTTCCGATCAGCGACGGCCAGGTCTGAGAACAACAGGGTTGTCATACATGCCAGAGCAATCCAACGACTTCTTTTCATTCGAGCCTCCGGGCAGAATTCAGAATGAGGATGGATCCCTCCCAGCATTCCCTACTGAGGTAACAACAGTGTGTCAGCCGCGCTGAACTAGCGGAAAGCTTCACGCCAAGGGTGGTCGCAACAGACCTTCGAGCTGCGTAAGGTGGTTGAGATCGTGTCCGGCGTACAGTCTGAGCAGGTGCACGACGGTCTCCTTACCTCGCTCCGCGTGCATCCCGAAGTTGGCGTACAGCGCGGGGTCGACGCGCCGCAGAAGCGAGAGATTGGCTACGCGATTGGCTTCGAACAGCTGAAGGGACTCGAGCGGGTCCGAGTCACCGTAACGGAACGTCTCGGCCCACGCGTTCTGGTCGAAGGGCTGGAGCGGGACAGCGTTCGCCGCGATGATGGACCTGAGCCGCCATCCCGCCACGACCTCGCAATCGGCCAGATGGGTGAGAATCTGCAGCGCTGACCAGCGCGACGGCTCCGGCGTGCGCGAGAGCTCCTCGCGACTGCGCCCGGCGATGAGCGCCCGCAGCCGTGGGGCCGTTGACGAGAGGATCATCAGCGGATCCCGGTCGCCGACGAACGACAGGATCCGGGTGACGTACGCAGCTGGTGTTTCATTCATGGTCTCATCTGCCCCTGCTTCTTGACCTCGAGCCCCCGCCGCATGGCGGCGCTGGTGAGCTCCTTGAGCGCGCCCCTCCCGACCCAGCGTGCCGCGGCCCCCGGGGCGGTCGACAGACGTCGTGCCACAATTACCGCGGCGGCGTTGAGCACGGCGTTGCGCCTGCCGACGCCGCGCAAGGCCCAGCTCACCCCCTTCTTGACGAAGTTTCGTTCGTCGGTGGCGGCGCGCTCAATGAGGACCAGGCTGTCGAGAAACGGACCGTCGCCCGTCGTCTTGTCGTGAGTGGAGAGACTGGCGAGCAGGGCAAAGGCGGCGCGCTCAACGAATTCGTCCCGCCTGTCGCTCCACTGTGTGACTTTGGCGCATGCGTGCGGCGATTGGTCGAACAGTTTGAAGCACAGGGTGTCGCAGATGCCCCAGTTGTCGAAGTCCCGGCACCAGCGGTCCATCTGCGCGGGCATGACACGAGCCGGTTCGTCTACGAATGCCGCGAGCATGCGGGCCTCGTACCAGCCGGTAGCCCAGAGGGCAGCGGCGAGGTCGTGGTTGCGCCCGAGGCGCTTCGCCAGCACCTGGATGTTGGCCATCGACACCCCGAACGCCTTGTTGGCGGTGATGCCGAACCGCGCCAGGTTCTCGCGGTCGCGTCGAGTGCTCATCCGCTCGAGCGATGAAAGCGTGCCCTGAACCTGGGCGCGTTGCGACCCGGGTTTGCTCGCGGAAGCCTCGACTCTGTTCGGTTTCGTCCTGATCGACCTGGAAGGCATGCCTCTACTCCGTGGAGTTATAACGCCATCGGGCAGCGCGTCAAGCTGCGGGCCGGTAATATTGATGGCCAGCTGTGGTCCTGACGATATGATGACGCTCGCCGACATCCCGCGTCTTGCCGTCAATGGCAGCCTCTTCGCGCCGACCACCCTGGAGCGGGCGATCGACACGCTCGGTTTCGTCCAGGCGGATCCCATTCGCGCCCCGGCACGCGCGCAGGATCTGATCCTCCGGCCTCGCGTTGACGGCTATCGTGCCGGCGATCTCGAGTGGCGCTACTCTGAGCTTCCGGTCGAGGAAGACGTCTTCATCAATTACGGATTCGTGACACGGTCGTTGCAGGCGCTGATGCATCCGCGCACGGTTGCCTCGCTGCGCCCGACCGCACGGAACAAGCGTGCGCAGGCGGTGCTCGCGTTCGTGCGCGAACGCGGCGCGGTGCACCCGCGCGACGTGGACGCGCACTTCTCTCATGGCACCGTCACGAACTACTGGGGCGGCTCGTCGAGCGCCACCACGCACCTGCTCGAGGCCATGCACTACAAGGGATTGCTGCGCGTCATGCGTCGTGAGAGGGGTGTCCGGATTTATGCGGCGCACGAACACGGTCTCGTACCCGCCGGTTCCGCGGCGCGGCAGGAGCGGATCGACACGATGGTCGACCTCGTCGTCCGCAAGTACGCGCCGCTGCCTGCGGCCAGCTTGTCGCACCTGGTGAGCCGCCTGCGGTACGCCGTCCCACAGTGGCGCGGCGAGCTGACGTCTGCATTGCAGCGCGCGAGGCGGCGGCTGTCGGACACCCGGATTGAAGGCGTCGAGTGGTACTGGCCCGACCACGAGCCAGTGTCGTCCAATCGGCCGCCCGACATCGTCCGCCTGCTGGCGCCGTTCGATCCGCTCGTCTGGGACCGCCGCCGCTTCGAGCTGCTCTGGGGCTGGCCGTATCGCTTCGAGGCGTACACGCCCGTGTCGAAGCGCCGGCTCGGGTACTACGCGTTGCCGCTGCTGTGGCGCGATCGCGTCGTGGGATGGGCAAACGTGTCGGTCAAGGCTCGGAAGTTGGAAGCGGTGTTCGGTTATGTCGACTCGCCACCGCGTGACCGGGCGTTCAAGCGTGAGCTCGAGGCGGAGATCGAGCGGATGCGGCTGTTCCTGACCATCAGGCGATAGCTTCGCTAACGATAACGCGCGCGAGGGCTGAATTTCTGCTTTCAACGGCACCCTCGACTACTCTCGCCGTCGCTTCACTGGACATTTCCGAGCCCTGACAATCTCGCAACACCGTTCGCTAAATGCGTGATCGATCGACCATCGAGCTGCCGTAGTCGCAGCCTTCGGATTGTCAGTCACAAAGCCGCCGGCGCTGTTTGCCAAACATTCAGTCGCCGCATTCGTCCGGCCCGGAGGTTGCTCTCTGACGTGTGAGCGAGTGCATCCACTGTTATTCCGCGCAGACGGCCTGCGGTTCAAAAGGAGCTTCCATGACCAGACGTATCGCTGCGCTGACGTGCTGCCTGTCGCTCTTCCCAGGTTCCGTCGTCCTGGCCGAAGAGATCATGACGAAGCGGCCAGCGCCTATCACGGCGGCTGTCATGAACACCGCTCGGCATGCCGGGCCACTTCGGAGGGCAGCGCACTGGTCGGCTTCGGTGCGGTCTTCCTCATCTCTTATGCGGTCACTCATGACGACGATGACGAGTTCATCACCGTCATCAGCCCCGCTGCGGGGGCGACGGTTTGGGGGACCATAGGTGCCGGCGTTGGTGCGCTGGCCGGCTGGGGCATCGGACGCAATCGCGACGATGGTTATCGCGATGGCGGCGGTTCAGACTTGACGACGTGCTGGCGGTAGATGTCCGTCAGCGTCGCATGTGTGTCCGGAGAATCGGCGGCGCGAAGTTCCCTGGCGGAACGGTGACCTCGGGCTTGGGTCGGACGGCAGCCGGCCGGGCGTCGCCGATCAACTGCGCCAGCTGCGCGGCGAAAATGGTCGCGACCGCGCGCATCGATCTCGTCTCTTCGCTGCCGTGCTGCATCTCGATGGCGAGCACACCCGCACAGCCCGCTGGCGTGAGCAACGGAACCACCAGGGCGCCACTCGCGCGATCGCTGCCAGTGATCCCGCGCGTTTGAGCCGATCGGAACGCGGCGGCCGTGGCATTGTCTGCGTCAGGCCTTACCGTCGGTAGCTGCGCGAGCACCTTGTCCGAGTATCCGTGTGCGAGCGCCGGTCTCAGTTCGGTCGCCAACGGATCCCAGACCCAGACTATGAGGCCCATGGCATCCAGGATTCTGGCGGCCTCCTGCAGCAGCGGTTGAAGTTCGTTTGTGCTGTCGACCCGTCCAAATTCGGTACACAGCCGCGCGGCGGCGAGGAAATCGGGGTCGCACGCGGCCGGTTTGTGCCCCGGTGTGCCGTCGGCGACGACCTCATTCGTTCGCTCGACGCGACCGGGATCGGTCGAGGGAGGTGGCACAGGCGGAAGATCCGGCTCGGACATTACGGGCTCCTTGCTGGCGTCGGCCTTCACCTCAGCCGTCGGGCAGACCCGGCTGGGATCGGTGGACGGATGCGCAGCCGCCGGGCGTTCGAGCTCGACCGGGTCCGGCACGATAATCGGGGCGGCGCCGACGACCATCGGATCGTCAGCCGCCGGACTGCGCCGTAGCCGGGAAAGCGATTCGATCGCCGAGCCCACGATGTAGCGAAGCCGGGTTGGCGGTCCCCCGCTCATCCGTGGGCGCTCGTCACCCGATGCGATGGCCGGAATCGGCACGATAGCTTCGATTGGGTCAGGGTAGACCTCGAGGAACTCGCGGACGACCAGGTCGGGATCGAGACCGATGGCGTGCGCGTACGCGCGGATGAAGGCGCGGCGGAAAATCCCCGACGGCCACTGCGAGACGTCGTCCCGTTCCAGCGCCTCGAGCAGGGAGGGCTTGATCTTGGTCTGCTCCGCGATAGTGAGGAGAGCAATTGCCTGCTGTTCACGCTGCTGGCGCAGTCGAGCGCCGAGACTTTCACGCATGCGGCACACCTCCGCGAGCCACGAAACATCCGAACACGAAAGCGCGTTGGGAGTATGGAGACAATTCCGCGTGGTTCATCACCCGTGATGGGCGGTCACCGCGCAGCCTCGGGCGAGGCGGCCCCGTGGCGGTGTGGGCAATAACCTTCGAGCGAGAG
>JAIVJE010000034.1 GCA_020200195.1 Acidobacteriota bacterium
AACGGAAGGGACGCACCGGCTTCGCCCATTTCTTCGAGCACATGATGTTCAAAGGCTCGCAGAACGTGGGACAGAACGAGCATCCCTATCTGATGTTCATGAACGGCGGCAACATGAACGGGACCACGAACAAAGATCGCACCATGTATTACGAGGTACTGCCGTCCAATCAGCTGGACCTTGCGTTGTTCGCCGAGGCCGACCGCATGCGGTCCCTCGAGATCACGAAGGACAATCTCGACAATCAGCGCAACGCCGTGCAGGAAGAACGCCGGCTCGGCGTCGACAATCAACCATATGGCAAGACGTTCGAGGCGCTCGACGAGCTGGCTTACGAGAATTTTGCGTACGAGCATTCGGTTATAGGGTCGATGGCGGATCTGAGCGCGGCGAGTGTCGAGGATGTCTCGGCGTTCTTCAAGACGTATTACGCGCCCAACAACGCCGTCGTTGCGATCGTGGGAGACGTGGACACGAAGACCGCCCTCGAGAAAGTCCGGAAGTACTTCGAATCGATTCCGTCCCAGCCTGCGCCGCTCGAAGTGGACATGACCGAGCCGGCGCAGACGGAGGAGCGCCGCTTGTCGCTCGAGGATCCGCTGGCGCGCCTGGCGCGGATCGACATGGCCTACAAGATCCCGCCGAGCTCGTCGCCGGACGATGACGCCTTGACGGTCCTGAGCACGATCCTGTCGGGCGGCCGGAGCTCGCGGTTCAACGAGGCGATCGTCCGCCAGAAGCAGCTCGCGACGCAGATCAACTCGGGCTCGGACGACACGCGCGGCCCCGGGCTGTTCAACATCTTCGCGTTGGTGCCACCGGGGAAGTCCCTGACGGCTCTGGAAGCCGCGATTGACGAGGAAATCGAGCGCGTGAAGACCGGTCCGATCGCCGACTGGGAGATCGCGAAAGCGCGTGCCGGGGCGCGGCGCGCATTCGTGACGAGCCTGGGCAGCTCGCTTCAGCGTGCCATTCTGCTGTCGCAGAACGCGCTGTTCTATGACAACCCGGACCGGATCAACATAAACGCGGACAGTATCGCGAAGGTGAGCGCCGCGGACGTGCAGCGGGTGGCGCGGCAGTATCTCGTGAAGACGGGTCGAACCGTCGTGCTGACCGTACCAAAGGCGGCGGCACCGCGGGGAGGTGCGCAATGAGGCTCCTGACGGCGCTCGTGATGATCGCCGCCACGGTGGGGCCCGAGGCGGGCGGGCAGCAGTCCCCATCGACGACCGCGATGGTCCTCAAGGGACGAGCGCCCGTGTCGAACGAAGTGCTCAAGGTCAAGCTGCCGCGGCCGCAGGAGTCGGACCTGCCGAACGGTCTACACCTGATGGTCCTCGAGGATCGGCGACTGCCGCAGATCACGTTCCAGATCATCATTCCAGGCGCGGGAGGGTATTTCGATCGTCCTGAAGCCGTTGGGCTGGCGAGCTACACCGCCTCCATGATGCGCGAAGGTACCAAGACGCGGACGTCGCCGCAGATTTCGGAGGCGCTCGAAACGATGTCCGCAATCCTCGGGGTCACGAGCGGTCTATCGGGCACCCAGGCCTCGCTGTCCGGTTCATCGCTGACAGAGCACTTCGATGCCCTGATGGATCTCACGGCGGACGTCCTGCTCAATCCGTCGTTCTCCGCCGAGGAGTGGGATCGGTTCAGGACGCGGACGAAGGCCACCCTGCAGCAGCAGCGGACGAACCCGTCGTTCCTGGCGAGCGAAACGTTCAACCGCGTCACGTTCGGCGCGCATCCCGCTGCGCGCGTGTCGACGACCGCGGCGATGCTCGACACGATGACGCCGCAGACGCTTGCCGACTTCCACCGCACCCGGTACGTGCCGGATCACGCCGTCATCGCGTTTGCGGGTGATATTTCGCTCGCGGAGGCCAGGAAGATCGTCGAGGCCAAGCTGGGAGATTGGAAGAAGGCCGGGGTGCCCAAGCCGACGGTCGTGGATCCTCCAGCGATCGGCGTTCCCAAGGTCTACCTCATTGCGCGGCCAGGTTCGGTCCAGACGACGCTCTTCGTCGGGACGCAGTCCATGACGCGGACGGACGCGGACTACACCGCACTCACCGTGGTCAACCGTGTCCTCGGCGGTACGATGGGGCGTCTGTTCCGTCACCTGCGCGAAGAGAAGGGATACACGTACGGGATCGGCAGCGGATTCTCCGCGACGCAGTACCGCGGATCGTGGACGGCGACGACCAGCGTACGCACGGACGTCACCGAGCCTGCGCTGACGGACCTCCTGGCCGAGATCGCCGAGCTGCGGACCACACCGATTCCGGAGAGCGAGCTGGCAGACGGCAAGCGCGCGCTCGTCGCGGGCTTTGCGCTGTCCCTCGAGAATCCGCAGCAGGTACTCGGCTACTACCTGGATAACTGGACCTACGGCCTGCCGGCCGATTACTGGGATACCTATCCCGCGCGCGTCAGCGCCGTCACCGCCGCACAGGCGCAGGCGGCGGCGAAGCAGTACTGGGATCCGTCTCGGCTGCAGATCGTCGCGGTGGGCGATGCGACGAAGGTCGCGGCCGTGCTTCGGAAGAAGGGCGAGCTCGAAGTGTTCGACGTCGACGGCAAGCCGATCAAATAGTCTCGATCCCTTTCGCCGCGATCTCCTCCATCGCGGCGGCGAACGTGTCGATCTCCTCCAGCGTCGTGTAGACGTTCGGCGTCACTCGGACCCCTTCGTACTCCGTGTGCACGATCGGCGTCGCGATGATGCGCCAGCGATCCCAGAGGCGACCGACCACTTTGGCGGTGGGCACGCCCGTGATTTGGATGTTCCCAATCGCGCAGGACTGCGCGGGATCCAGATTCGTATGGATCCGGACCCGCGCGTTCTGGCGCAGGCGCATCGCCCAGCGATCCCGCAGGTAGCGCAGCCGCGCGGCCTTCCGCTCAATCCCAATGCCTTCGTGGAAGCTGAGCGCTTCAGCGATCGCGTTGTGGTTCGCCGCGGGGTGCGTACCAATCTCTTCGAACTTTCGAATGTCGTTCTTGCGCGCTTCACCGGCCGGCGTCAGCGGCCACAAGCCCGCGATGTGTTCCCGGCGGACGTACAGGAATCCCGTCCCGATCGGCGCGAGCAGCCACTTGTGCAGGCTGGTGCCGTAGAAGTCGCACGCGAGATCGGCGCTCTTGAACGGAAAATGCGCGAACGCGTGGGCGCCATCGACGACGGTCTTGATGCCGCGCCGGCGCGCTTCGTCGCAGATCCGCTTGACCGGGAAGATCTGGCCGGTCAGGTTGGTGATGTGGCAGAAGTGCAGGACCTTCGTCGCCGGCGTGATCGCGCCGATCAACCGGTCTGCAAGATCGTTCATCGACTTCGGCGGCACGGGAAACGATATCTTTGTCAGTTTGATTCCGTCGCGGCGGACGCGCTGCTCCCAGGTGTCGAGCATCCGCCCGTAATCCTGGTTCGTCGTGACGACCTCGTCTCCTGCTTTGAGATCGATGCCGAGCTGGGCGATCTGCAGCGCCTCGCTCGCGTTGCGCGTGATCGCGATCTCCTCGCGGTCGCACCCGAACTCCGCCGCGAGTCGGCGCCTGACGGTCTCGATGTTCGGCTCGAGGATCTGCCACATGTGATACACGGGCGCTTGGTTCGAGATGTCGAGATAACGCTTCAACGCCTCGTGGACGACGCGCGGGCTGGGGCAGCAGCCGCCGTTGTTCAGATTGATGATGGTGCGATCCAGCGTGAACGCCTGCTGAATCTCCCGCCAGTACGACTCGTCGGCCGCAATGTCGGCGGCCGGGCGGCCGGCGACGGCCGCAGCGGCCGCTGCGACGCGCGTCGCACCGTCGTTGCGGAACGACGCCAGGGCGGCGGCGCCGGCAGCGCCGGTCGTGTGGAGAAATGCACGGCGCGTGAACATGCGGCGCCTCCTGTGCGGAGAGAATACTGTACTTTCCTCCTCGGAACAGTGACACAATACGCGGTCGCGGAACCCGAGCGCCACCGGCGCCATGAAACGAGGAGAGTCGATGCAGCCCTATGGGCTTGCGATACTCCGCCTGGCGATAGGTGCGATCTTCATTGCCCACGGCGCGCAGAAACTGTTTCCGATATGGGGCGGTGTCGACGGAACCGCAGCCTTTTTCACACAGCTCGGTCTCGCGCCGGCCGTTCCGCTCGCCGTGCTCGTGGCCGTCGTCGAGTTCTTTGGCGGCATCATGCTCGTCCTCGGCGCGCAGACGATGGTTGTGGCGCTTGCGCTCGCAATCGACATGGTGGTCGCCATCTGGAAAGTGCACTTCGCCAACGGGTTTTTCATCAACTGGACGATGGCACCGGGGCAGGGACACGGATACGAGTTCAACCTGACGCTGCTCGGCGCACTGGTCGCGCTGATGCTGACCGGACCAGGTGCCTTATCCGTGGACGGACAACGCGCCCGCACCGCGGAGTCCAGAGCAGCCGGGCGCGCACGGCTGCGCGCCGGGAAGGTTTAGGACTCGTCCGCGCCGCAGACTTGCCCATGCCCACCGGACAGACTCTCAGCGCCACCCGCGTCAGGCTGGGCGGCGCGGTCATCACCAATCCAGGCAAACTCTTCTGGCCGGACGACGGGCTCACCAAACTCGATCTTGCCCAGTTCTATACCCGCATCGCCGGACACATCCTGCCGTGGATGAAGGGGCGCGCGATCACGCTGGAGCGCTGTCCCGAAGGCGTTCGGCGGTCCTGCTTTTTTCAGAAACAGGCGCCCGCGAACCTCCCGGAGGGGATTCCCACGGTACGCATCCCCGCGCCCTCCGCCGATCGCGACATCGATTACATTGTGGGCGGCACGCGCAAGACGCTGCTGACGCTCGTCAATCTCGGGTGCATCGCGATGCACGTGATGAACAGCCGGACGGATTTGCTCGGCAAGCCCGATTGGCTGGCGTTCGATCTCGATCCGTCCGACGGCTTTGACGCCGCCGCGCGCGCCGCGTTGCTGTTGCGGTCCCGCCTCGAGGATCACGGCCTCGAGTCGTACGTCAAGACGTCAGGAGGGCGCGGGCTGCACGTCTTCGTCCCGCTCAGACGCGGCGCAGAACAAGATCACGTCCGGGCGTACGCGGTCGCGATCGCACGCGAGCTGGCCGAGGCAAATCCCCGGCTGGTCACCGTGGAGTCGCGCAAGGCGAACCGGCGCGCGCCGGTGTACCTCGACGTCATGCGCAACGCCTCGGGTCAGACGATCGTCCCGCCCTTTTCGGTGCGGTGGAGACCCAAAGCGCCGGTGTCGATGCCGCTCGAGTGGGACGAAGTCAGCCCGCGGCTGGACCCGGCTGTGTTCACAATCAAGACGGCCGAGCGGCGCATGGCAGCCAAGGCACCGTGGTCGAGTTTTTTCGGTCATCGCCAGACGTTGCCGCGCATCTGAATCCGGGGTTGATCCGCGCATCGGGATCGGACAACCATGGAGCCTGTGAAAACCCTGTCAATCTGTCTGTTCCTCGTATCGAGTCTCGTCTCGCCGGCGATCGCCCAGGAGACGCGGGAAGCGGATCTCGAGAAACAGCGCCGCGAAAAGGCCGGCGCCCAGCGCAAGGAGCAACGCGCGGGCCTCGAGCGTGTGCTGTTCAAGCTCGAGGACGACCTGCTCCTGACTCGCCTGTTCAACCCGCATCACGGCCTGTTCCTGCGTTTCGGTGGATTGGGGGAGGGGGCTGGCCTGGCCGCGGGTCCGGCATTTCGCTGGCGAACCGATGATGTCGTGTTCACCACGACGTCGGCCGTGTCGCTGCGAAAGTATTGGATCGTGGACGGCACCCTTGACGTTCCGCGCCTTGGAAGCGATCGGGTGTCGGCGCAGTTGTACGGCCGGCGCCGCGACTACCCGCAGGAAGATTTTTTCGGGCTGGGGCCCGATTCGCGGCTGGAGGACCAGACCGACTTCAGGCTGAAGGACACGGCGGTGCGCGGTGGCCTCGCGTTCCATCTGACACCGTGGCTGTCGGCGGTCGGCGCCATCGAATACCTGGCCCCGGACGTCTCGAGGGGAACCGATTCTCGATTCCCAGACACGCTCAGCGTCTTCGATCCACGCTTCACACCCGGCCTGACGGAGCAGCCAGACTTCTTGCGGTACGAAGGACGGCTGGATTTCGATTACCGCGACCCCGGGCTGAACCCGCGAAATGGCGGCCGGTATACCTTTACCGTCAGCCAATACGCGGATCGCGATCTGGACAAGTACTCGTTCACCCGGGCGGACGTGGATCTGCAGCAGTTCATCCCGTTTTTTCACGAGCACCGCCACATCGCGCTGCGCGGCTTGGTCACGACCACGAGCACTGACGGTGACAACGAAGTCCCGTTTTATCTGCAGCCGACGCTCGGCGGGGCGTATAGCCTGCGTAGCTTTCGCGCGTACCGGTTCCGCGACCGGCACCGCATGCTGCTGCAGGCGGAGTACCGCTACATCGTCAATGCCTTCGTCACCGGAGCGCTGTTCTATGAAGCGGGGAAAGTTGCGGCCGCGAGGCGCGATCTGGACTTCGACGATCTCGAACGCAGCTACGGGTTCGGGTTTCGGCTGGGCTCGAGGCAGGGAGTCGTATTTCGGAGCGACGTCGCATTCGGCGGCGGCGAAGGCACACGCATTCTCTTGAGGTTCGACAATGTGTTTTGAGAGGCGGCCAGTACTGCTGTCGGCGGCAGCCGCGGTCGCGGCCATCTGGATGACCGCCGCCGCCGGTCACGGCGCTACGCAGAAGTTTTATCCTGACGATCCCATCGCGCGCGATCGGGATGACGTGATTGACGCGAGTTCGGCCGAGTCGAGAGAGCTCAGCGAGATGTACGACTTCCTCGACCACACGTTCGGTTCGCCCGGGGACGAACAGGCCGTCGCCGCGGTCAACGTCAATACGCTCGACGAAGTACCAGATTCGAGCTGGTTCACGAACCGCATTGGTGCGCGCGAGATGACGACCGGAGATCTGGTCCGCGGCCCGGACACCGAAAGAACCTTCGGGGACAGTTGGACCATTACTCAGGGCAAGGGACCGGGCGGTTTTCAGCCCGGCTTCCGTGCGGTAAACGACGACGACCCAAAGAAGCAGCTCTATCAGCTCGAGTTCGATCCGCCGACGCACCCTGAGCTCGCAACCGGCGCCGAAGTCATCGGCACGGCGATTTATCACGCCCTTGGCTATAACGTCGTCGACATGTACCTCGTCACGCTCGATCCCGCAAAGCTTCAGATTTCCGACGACGCGACTGTGAAGGATACGAACGGTCGGCGTAAATTCACGAAGCGTGACCTCGAGGGGATACTTGCGCTCGCTGCGCGGACGTCCGACGGACGGTATCGATCGCTGGCGGCGCGGTTCGTCGAAGGGAAGCCGATGGGACCATTCGAGTATCATGGAACCCGCGCCGACGACCCCAACGACATTCACCCGCACGAGCATCGTCGCGAACTCCGCGGCAACCGCGTGTTCGCCGCCTGGCTGAACCATGACGATTCACGGGCCATCAACTCGCTCGATATGCTCGTCCCCAAGGATGGCCGACAAGTGATTCGTCATTACATGTACGATTTCGGCGCCACGCTCGGCTCCCGTGGTGGATCCGGTTCTCACGGGGGCCGGTGCGCTCAGCTTCCGGAACGCTGCCAAGGATTCGGGCGTCGCGCCGGCCGCCAGTTCCTACAGCTTCCAATGGTCCCGCTTCGATAACGCGGCGCAGACGCACACGGCCGTCGGTGGCGCCATCGAGTCGACCGACACACGGACTACAGCACCGCCAGGTGTGCTCGACGGGAGTCAATACATCTCGGTCGCCATCGTCGCGACTCACACGGATCACCGTTCGTGGGAGAAGCCACTACAGGTGTACTTCCGCCGGACCGCGGGCGGCTGGCAAACCGTCGGCATCGAAAACAGATAGCTTCCACGAGGCTTGGCATATGCCCTCCAAGAAGAAAGACGAGCCGGGTTTCGACCGTCGGACCTTCCTGAAGACCGTCGGTGCCGGCGGCGTTGCCGCCGGTGTGCTGGGCTCGGCGGGTGGGGCCGACGCGCAACCGGCGAATCTTGTGGGCCCCGGCCCGGTGCACCGTTTACTCGTGCTCCATATTGGCCGTCGAGGCGCAGGGCAAGACCATCCGGACGGTCGAGGGCCTTGCGGAAGGGACGGTGCTCCATCCCGTGCAACAGGCGTTCTGCGACAAGGACGGACTGATGTGCGGGTTCTGCACGCCGGGGTTCGTTGTGGCGACGGCTGCACTCCTCGAGAAGAATCCAAAGCCGACTGCTGAGCAGGCGCGCAAAGCGCTCGACGGCAACATCTGCCGCTGCGGAACATACGTGCGCGTGCTCGAAGCGGCGTTGAACACAAAGGTGGTGCGACGTGGCTAGCTGGCCGCCCGTCTCCGAACGCATGCTGCTCGGGAAGCCCGTGAAACGCCTCGATGGTCCCGATAAAGCGTCGGGACGGGCCAAGTATGCCTACGACATCATCCGGGCCGGCATGCTGTACGGCCGGCTGCTCGGCTCGCCTCATCCGCATGCGCGCATCAAGAGCATCGATCTGACGGAGGCCCAGAAACTCCCCGGCGTCAAGGCCGCCCTTGCGGTGATCGATCCGACGTCCCCGGCGAACACCGTGCACTACCAGGCGGAAGAGATCGCCGCCGTCGCGGCGACTACAGAGGAGATCGCGGAAGATGCCGTCCGTCTGATCAAGGTTGAGTACGACGTGCTGCCCCACCTCGCCACCGTCGAGCAGGCGATGAGCCCCGATGCGCCGAAGGTGTTCGCGAAGGGGAACGTGACCGAGCCGGCGCTGCGCCAGCAGGGTGACGTGGAAGAGGGGTTGAAAGCGGCGGCGCACGTGGTGGAAGGTCTCTACCACACACAGGTGCAGACCCACACGAGCCTGGAGACGCACGGCGGTATCTGCGAGTGGGACGGCGAGAAGTTGACTGCCTGGATCTCGACGCAGGCGGTTCATGGAGCGCGCGACGGCCTTGCCTCGGCGTTGAAGATTCCGCAGACCGACATCCGCGTGATCACGGATTACATGGGCGGCGGATTCGGGAGCAAGCTGAGTGGCGATCCGCAGGTGGCGATATGCGCGCGGCTCGCGAAGCTGGCGGGCGCGCCGGTGAAACTGATGCTCAGCCGCAAAGAAGAGCATCTCGTCACGGGCAACCGCCCCTCGTCTTATGCGAAGGTCCGCGCGGGTGTCGACGGACAAGGCAAGCTCACCGCTTTCGATGCCGAAACGTGGGGCACGGGTGGGGCCGGACAGGGTGCCGGATTCCAGGTGCCTTACGGAATCTACGACTTCCCAAACCGGCGGCAGCGCCATCGTGACGCTTACACCACTGCGGGGCCGCAGCGCGCGATGCGGGCTCCCGGGCATCCGCAGGCGTGCTTCATCACCGAAGTCGTGATGGATGAGCTCGCCGATCGTTTGCGGATGGATCCGCTCGAGCTGCGCATGCGGAACCTGCCGCCTCCGGATCCCGCGACCGGGCAGGATCCACCGAATCAGCAGTGGCGGAAGTATTTTCCGATGGCGGCTGAGAAGATCGGATGGAGCGGGCGCCATCCGACGGGCGACATGGCGTCCGGTCCCATCAAGCGCGGCCTCGGCTGCGCGGCGAACCGCTGGCCGGGCGCGGGCAACCAGCGGACGCGGGCGATCTGCGAGATTCTACCGGACGGCAGCGTGCAGACGCGCATCGGGACCCAGGACATCGGGACCGGCACGCGGACGCTCGTGGCGATGGTGACGGCCGAGACGATCGGGCTGCCGCTCGACGGGGTGAAAGCGGCGATCGGCGATACGGATTACCCG
>JAIVJE010000277.1 GCA_020200195.1 Acidobacteriota bacterium
GCTTTCACGAGAGTCGTGAAGCCCTTGCCTTTGAGCGTCACCGTGTCGAGCCCGACGTGGATGAGGATCTCGATGCCGTCTGCCGCTGCGATCGTCAGAGCATGCCCGGCCGTGTGGACGTGCGCGATCGTGCCCTCGCATGGCGCCACGAGTGTGTCGCTGGTTGGATCGATCGAGACGCCATCTCCGACGAGACGCTCCGCGAAGACCGGGTCGGGCACCGCATCGAGCGGGACCAGCATGCCGGAGAGCGGGGCCATCAGGATCAGATGCGTCACATCTGGGCCTTGGACGCCGGCAGAATCGCTTTGAGGGCGGCTTCCAACTCCTCGGGCTTGAACCCGAACGGCCCCGGCTTGCTCTTGTAGGCGACCCTGCCGTCGGGACCGATGACATAGAGACGGTCCGGCCAACCCGAGTAGGCGATGTCGGTGGAATTGTCGAAGTCATCTACCACTGCGGGGAGCTTGATGGCGAGCTTCGATACGCAGACCTGTGCGAGCTTGCTGCGCTCGTCGGCATCAGCCGGGCTTGCGTACACGACATCGTCTTTGATGTTTACCGGCATCTGCCAGGCATCGCTCGGGTGCGCTTCACGGATGTATACGACGAAGAACGCGGCTTGCGCGCCGTACTGTCCGTGAAGCTTGTTCAGGGCGGGAACCTCCCGCCGGAACGGCGGTCACGTGTAGCTCCCGAAAACCAGCACAACCGGCTGTCTGCCTCTGAATGAGGAAAGTTGCACACGGGACTTCCCGTCAGTCGTGCGGAGCGCAAAGTCTGGTGCGACATCGCCGACCTTCAAATCGCCCCCACGGGCGACGTTCCACATCGGCTCGAAGGGCAGGACGGCGAACAGCGGCCCGGGCACGCGTGCCATGATTTGCCCGAAACGGTCCGGCGACTGGTGCATCGCGACGAAGATCAGCACCAGGACGGTGACGTAGATGAGGAGCAGCACTCCACCGGCTTTGGCGATCAATCGGAACGCTTTCATGGTCACTCGCCGCCTCTAGTCCGGCAGGCCAGAACCGCTGTTCGGGACATGCATGCGCCGAGTACTACCATAATGTCCCCTCACAATCGAGGTTGCTCGGTGAATGCTGACGTATCCGGGGTCCTGCGCGCCAATCTACAAGGAGCAGGGCGCTGGCCACGTGCCTCGACTTGTGGCAGGATAGCGCGAGACACTGCGTAAGCAACCCTTCGTATCAGCCCCACCCGAGAAGGGAACGTCAACGCGGTAGATCACGGGATGACCGAGACCTCCACGGCGTGGTTCGCCGCATTCGCCGCGGCATTGATCGTCATCGGGTCGGTCCTTCAGCCTGGGCAGGCGCAGGGCCCGGCGCCGTACACGAATCCTTCGCTACCAGTCCCGCAGCGCGTCGAGGATCTGCTCGGGCGCATGACGCTGGACGAAAAAATCGGCCAGATGACGCAGGCCGATCACGCGTCGCTGAAATCGCCGTCGGACGTCAGGGATCTGTTTCTAGGGTCCGTGCTGAGCGGTGGCGACTCGGAGATTGCCGACGTGTCTCCCAGCGGATGGGCCGCTCACGTGGAGCGCCTTCAGAAGGAGGCGCTCGGCACGCGGCTGGCGGTCCCGATCTTGTACGGGATCGATGCGGTCCACGGGCACAACAACGTCAAAGGGGCCGTCGTCTTTCCGCACAACATCGGCCTTGGCGGTACACGCAATGCGAAGCTGGTAGAGGAGGCCGCGCGCGTGACCGCGCTGGAAGTGGCCGCGACCGGCATGCATTGGACCTTCGCACCATGCATCGCCGTACCGCGCGACGAGCGCTGGGGCCGCACGTATGAAGGGTTCGGCGAGACTCCGGAACTGGCGGTCATGCTGGGACCGGCGGCAATCCGCGGGTACCAGGGAGGGGACCTGTCCGAGGCATTACCGATGTCCTCCGCGGGCAGTTGGGTTTTCAGGGGTTGATTGTTTCCGACTGGAACGGAATCGACGAGATCCCGGGACCCTATGAACACGACATCGAACAGGCCGTCAACGCAGGCATCGACATGGTGATGGCACCGGACACGTACCGTGCCTTCATCGCCGGCTTGAAAAAGAACGTGGCCGACGGCAAGGTGTCGATGTCGCGCATCGACGCTGCCGTGCGACGGATTCTCACGGTCAAGTTCAAGCTGAAGCTATTCGAGCGCCCGTTTCGCGATCCTGCTCTGCTCGCAAAAGTGGGCTCGCCGGAACATCGTGCCGTGGCGCGTCAGGCCGTCCGGGAGTCGCAGGTATTGCTCGTCAACAAGAATAATGCGCTGCCGCTTCGCAGCAGCCTGACGAGTGTGCTGGTCGCCGGCTCAGCGGCCGACGATCTCGGGATCCAGACCGGTGGGTGGACCATCACCTGGCAGGGAGCCAGCGGGCGCCACACCGATGGTACAACGGTGCTCGAGGCGATCAAGAAAGCCGCGCCCTCTGCGACGGTGACCGTCTCCAGCACGGGACAAGCCCCGCCCGGCGCGCAGGTGGCGGTTGTTGTCATCGGCGAGCAGCCCTATGCGGAGATGAAAGGCGATCGCCAGGACCTGACGGTGGATCCTCGGGACGTCGAGGTCGTGCGCACCGCGAAGAAAGCCGGCATTCCGGTGGTGGTGGTGCTGTTGTCGGGGCGGCCCCTCATACTCGAGCCAATCCTTGGAG
>JAIVJE010000325.1 GCA_020200195.1 Acidobacteriota bacterium
GTAATGTCTCGCGTGCCGTGATCCCCGCCGACATCAGTCGATTGCCCGTGCCGTAATACAACGCAGACCCGTCACGCGACCAGAAGGGTCTCACCCCGCCGTCACTCGAGACGACGGCACGCCGGCCGTCACCGAGCCGTTGGACATAGACATCCCAGCGCCCCGCCTCGTTCGAATGATGTCCGCGGCGGTCAGCCTCGTCCTGATGCTGGGATTGCCATGGGCGACATGGCGTCGCTTGATGCTGTGGATGGCGCTGGGGATCGGGTTCTATTTTGCCTACGGCTACCGCTCCAGCCGGCTCCGAGCCCGCTAGGACGCGTGCACGACCAGGCGGCCTGACTGAGGCCGGTTGCTGAGCGCGGCCGTGATCTTCTTGAAAAAGCGCATCGACGGCCGGTACTTCACCTCGACGCTGCGGAACCCCGACGACAGCAGCATCTGCATCAGACACTCTTCGGTCGGAATGGCCGTGAACTCGCGCGCGCGGCCGGTTTCGTGGCCGTCGCCTGGAAAGAACGAGACCAGCGGATAACTTCCGTGCAGCGCGGGCAGCAGTGTGTGCGTTTCGCAGATCAGGCGCCCGCGAACGATCTGGCGCAGCCGATCGAGCGCGTCGATGGGAGACCGCAGGTGGTAGAACACGCCGAGAAACAGTACGAGATCGAACTGCCCGACGGCCTCGACCGACAGTTCCTCCACGGCCAGCCGCCGATGCTCGACCTTCGAATCGAGGGCTGAGTGCGCGAGCAGGAACGCATCCATCCCATAGTGATCCCAGGCGTACGTATCGATCGCGAGCACCCGGTCCGCGCCGCGGCGCTCGCATTCGAACGACCAGAACCCGTCCCACGCGCCAATGTCGAGAACGGACTGCCCGCGAAGGTCGTTGGGAATCTGGAGGAGCCGAAGCCGGCGGGCGAAACGCCGCTGAATGTGTTTCTCAGGCCGCGTGACGAAGCCGCCGCCGAGATCGATGGGGTGATACCAGTGGCATGTCCGCGGCGTTGAACGTGATCTTGACGAGATCGTCCTTCTGGACTTCCAGACGCCCTGGCGCAAACGCGAAATGATCGCCGGTGAGTGTGAACTCGCGGACCTGACCCTGCGATGCACGCGCGGGACCGGTCAGATACAGGGCCGTCGCGGCGCCGAGACAGGCGAACGCCAGTACGCGCTTCTGCCGTAGTCGATGCATTGGCTGCCTCCTACGATAAAGACGACCGGCGCCGGGGTTTGGTTGCTCCCTACCTCGTCCGTATGGGTCAGCTCCGGCCGGCCGGCTCCCGGCGATCCTCGCCTCGCGGCCCTTCCCGTCGAGGACTCTCTCCCTTGGGACCCTCCGCGCGCGAACTCTCGGCGCGCGGGCCTTGCCCCTCCTCGGGCGTCAGCAGCACCTTCCGGCTCAGGCGAATCTTGCCCGACGGGTCGATGTTGATCACCTTGACCATGACCTGCTCCCCCTCTTTCAGCTCGTCGCGCACGTCCTTGACCCGGTAATGCGCGATCTCTGAGATGTGGAGGAGGCCGTCGAGGCCGGGCATGATTTCCACGAACGCACCAAAGTCCGTGATGCGCTGCACCTTGCCCATGTAGGTCTTGTTCAACTCGGGGGTCGCGGTCAGCTCCTGGATGATGCCGATCGCCTTGGCCGCCGAGGCCTCGTCGGCAGACGCGACGTTCACCCGGCCGTCGTCTTCGACGTCGATTTTGACGCCGGTGCGCTCGATGATGCTGCGAATCATCTTGCCGCCCGGCCCGATGACGTCGCGGATCTTGTCCACCGGAATCCGGATCGTCACGATGCGCGGCGCATGCGCCGATACGTCGGACCGCGACTGCGCCAGCGTCTCCTGCATCTTGCCGAGGATGAACATGCGCCCCTGCCGCGCCTGCTCCAGCGACTTCCGCATGATCTCGGTCGTGATGCCGGAGACCTTGATGTCCATCTGCAACGCGGTAATCCCCGCGGCGGTGCCCGTCACCTTGAAGTCCATGTCGCCGTAGTGGTCCTCGGCGCCGGCGATGTCCGACAACACTGCGTAGCGGCCAGTCTCCTCGTCCATGACCAGGCCCATCGCCACACCGGCGACAGGCGCTTTCAACGGAACACCGGCGTCCATCATGGCGAGCGAACCGCCGCAGACCGACGCCATCGACGAGGATCCGTTCGATTCCAGGATGTCCGACACGATGCGGACCGTGTAGGGGAACCGTTCCTCGGTCGGCATCATCGGCATGAGCGCGCGCTCGGCAAGGGCGCCGTGGCCGATCTCGCGGCGGCCGGGGCCCCGCATGAACGCAACCTCGCCCACGGAGAACGGCGGGAAATTGTAGTGGAGCATGAAGCGCTTCCACGTTTCGCCGTCGACGGTCTCGACCTTCTGCTGATCGTCGGCCGTGCCGAGCGTCGCGGTCACGAGCGCCTGCGTCTCGCCGCGTGTGAACACCGCTGAGCCGTGAGTCCGCGGCAGCACGCCGACTTCGATCGTGATCGGCCGAATCTGGTCGAACGCGCGGCCGTCCAGACGCTTGCCGCGCTCCAGAATCTCGTCGCGCAAGACCTTTTCCTTTAGCTCCTTGAAGATCGACTTGGCTTCGACTCTCCGTTCGACTTCGCCTTCGGGCAAGCTTGCGATCAGGTTCGCGAGGACCTGGTCGACGGTGCCGTAGTTTTCGAGCTTGTCTTGGATCCGCATGGCGTCGGCGAGCGGCACCATGACCTTCTCTTCCACTTCCCGATAGAACTCCTTGCCGATCTCCTTTTTCGCTCCGGCGGCCTTCTTGGGCTTGCCCGCCTGCTTGGCGAGTCCGTCGATGCCGGCAACGATGTCTTTGATAGCGGCGTGCGCCCGTTCGAGCGCCTGGACCATCTCCTCCTCCGTCACTTCCTTGGCCCCGGCTTCAACCATCACGATGCCGTCCTGAGTCCCGGCGACGATGAGGTCGAGCCGGCTGTTTTTGCGCTGCTCGAAGGTCGGGTTGATGACGAAGGCGCCGTCCACGTGGCCGACGCGAACCCCGGCAATGGTGCGGGAGAACGGAATGCCCGAGAGAGCCAGCGCGGCGGACGCGCCCGTTATCGCGAGCACATCGGAATCGTTCTCGGTGTCGGCCGACAGCACGAGGGCGATGATCTGCGTTTCGTAACGCCAGCCTGATGGGAAGAGCGGGCGGACAGGCCGGTCGATCAGCCGGCTGGTGAGCACTTCTTTCTCGGTAGGCTTACCCTCGCGCTTGAAGAAACCCCCAGGGATCCGGCCTGAAGCGTAGGTGTACTCTTTGTAGTCCACCGTGAGCGGCAGGAAGTCGATGCCTTCCCGGAGATTCGCGGCAGCGCAGGCGGTGACGAGCACCATGGTGTCGCCCGACCGCACGACGACCGATCCGTCGGCCTGCTTGGCCAGCCGACCGGTTTCGATCGACAGCCTCTGCCCGCCGATGTTGATTTCGCGTGTGTGCATTGTCTTCTTTCTGTCGGTGAGGTGCGCCAGCTTTTTACTTATGGCTTTGGGCTTTCGGCTGTGGACTGTGGCCCGTTCATAGCTGCGCCTGAAGCCTAAAACCCAACGCCTGTTTACTTGCGGATGCCCAGGCGTCGGATCAGTTCGGCGTAGCGTTCAGTGTCCTTCCGCTTGACGTAGTCGAGCAGGCGCCGGCGCTGTCCGACCAGCTTGAGAAGGCCGCGGCGCGAATGATGGTCCTTCGCGTGAGTCTTGAAATGCTCCGTCAGGTAGTTGATCCGCTCGCTGAGGAGCGCGACCTGAACCTCTGGAGAGCCGGTATCTGCGGTGTGAGTCTTGTAGCTGCCGATGACTTCGGTCTTGCGGTCCTTACTCAGCGTCACGTCTGACCTCCACGTACGGTCCAGAAGTTCGGAGGGCCTGCCCGCCCGCACCAGACCGCCGTTGCCGTTGTTGAAGAAGGATAAATGTGTTCCGAATCAGTATGTTACACCAGAACGATCACCGGATGCAAAAGGCCGTCGGCGCGCGTTTCGGCGATACCCAGCAGGGCGCCGGTCGCGTCGGTCAGCCGCACCGGTCCGTCCCAGCTGCCATCCCTGGTCGTCAGGTCGTCGACACCCAACGCATTGCCATGGCTCGCCCGGTCGACGCCGCGTTCGTTCAGCACCGCCCGCGCCAGCCAGGGAAGCAGCACATCCATCGGGATCAGCCGCGCCACGGACGCGGGCCCCTCGGTCTCGAGTGTGTCAAGCGGTATCGCCTGGTCGAGCCCGACGTCGCCCGCCCGTGTGCGTCGGAGTGCTTCGAGGTAGGCACCACAACCGAGCCGCTGTCCGAGCTCGTGCGCCAGTGACCGTACATAAAAGCCCGCCGAGCAGGTGACGATCAAGTGAGCAAGGCCCGCGTCGTAACCCTGGAGCGTCAGCCGCTCGACGCTCACGGATACGGGCGGTGGCGTGACCGGACGCTTCTGTCGCGCCAGCCTGTACGCAGGGACACCACCGAATTTCTTGGCGGAAAACGGGGGCGGTGTCTGCAGGTAAGTGCCCCTGAACTCGTTCAGCCAGGCCTCGATCGCATTCGCGGTCAGGCCCGCCGGAGGTGACGGGACGTTCAGGTCAGTGGCCAGCTCGCCGGACACCAGACGACCCTGGACGTCGTAGCTGTCGGTTGTCGCACCGAACCGGACCGCGGCCTCATACTGTTTGGTCGCTGCGCTCATCAGCGAAGCGAGCCTGGTCGCCCGGCCGATGACGAGCGGGAGTACACCCGAGGCGAGCGGGTCCAGCGTCCCCGTATGTCCGACGCGCGACACGCCAAGCGCGCGTCGCACCCGCACCACGACGTCGTGTGACGTCGGTCCCACTGGCTTGTCGACGACGAGTACTCCGTTCATGCCGTCGGGCGGGTCTCCAGCCCGTCGGCAATGGCGCGGGTCATCTGCTCGATGATTCGCGGCTTCACGTCGTCCAACCGGCCCTGCACGGTGAACCCTGCGGCGTTCTTGTGGCCGCCGCCGCCGAACTTGTTCGCGACCACGCGGACGTCGACGTCGTACTTGGACCGCATACTGACGCGCACCTCGGCTCCGGGAGCAACCTTGAAAAAGACCACCGCCTGAATCTCCCTCGCGGTCAGCGGCAGGTTGATGAGCCCTTCCGTGTCGTTGTGCGTGCACCCGCACGCGTCGAGCATCTGGTCGTCCATGTACAGCACGGCCAGCCGCCCATGGTCGACGAGCTCCATCGAATCGAGCAGCGCGCCGATGAGCTTCAGCTTTCCGAAGCTGTTGCTGTCGAACACGCCGCGGGCCATCGCCGTGGGGTTCACTCCCGCCTGCACCGCCTGACGGCAGATCTCGAACGTCCGCGGGGTGATGTTGGAGTGGTGGAACGATCCGGTGTCGGTGAGAATCGCGAGGTAGATGTGGGTGGCAATCTCGAGCGTGAGCGGCACGTGCAGCGCCTTGATGACGTCGAACACCATCTCGCCGCAGGCAGCCGCCGATTCGTCGAACCAGTTCACCGCGCCGTACATCCGGTTGCCGGCGTGATGATCGATGTTGATCAGGAATTCCCGCTCGAGCCCCGCAACGCCGGTCCGCGACAGATCGCTGCATTCCATCACGATTACCGCGTCGACATCAGGCTCGACACGCGTGGCAATCGCGATCCGGTTGACGCCGGGAAACTCCAGGTAGTGCTCGGGGGCGGGATCCGCGTTGACGATGCGCACCTGCTTTCCCAGCGCGTCGAGTGCGAACGCCATGGCCAGCTGGGAGCCGATCGAATCTCCGTCGGGTCGCGCGTGCGACGTCAACAGGAAGCGCTGGCGCTGCTGGATTGCGTCGCGGATCTGCTCGATCGCCGCCGCTCCGGCGCTGCGGGCTACACGGTCAGTGGTCAGATCCGTCGTCTCCCGTGGTGGGTTCATTCGGTTGAGGAGCCTCCGCTCGCTCGGCCTGGATCTCTTGCAGGATCCGCTCGATGCGGTCGTGCTGCTCGATCGACTCGTCGTAGAAGAACTGGAGCTCGGGCACGCGCTTGAAATTCATGCGGCGAGCGACCTGCCGTCGCAGGAACGGCGTGGCCCGGCCGAGCGCCTTGCCCGTGTCCGTTCGGGCCTTGGCGTCGCCGAGGGTCGTGTAGTAGACCTTCGCCTGCTGGAGATCGGGCGTGACCTTGACGCGGGTGATCGTCAAAAAACCGATGCCCGGGTCGTGCACGTCCCGCGCGAGTATCTCGGTGATCTCGACACGCAGCTGGTCGCCGACGCGGACGGCACGAGGGGAGAGAGGCATGGCTATAAAAGGGACAAGGGAAAAGGGACAAGGGAAAAGGCCTTTCCCCTTGTCCCTGGTCAAGGATCAAACGGGTGTCGCGACCCGTTCGGTGACGAACGCCTCGATGATGTCCCCCACCTTGATGTCGTTGTATTTATCGAACCCGATGCCGCATTCGAAGCCTGCCTTGACCTCGGACACATCGTCCTTGAAGCGGCGCAGCGATCCGATCTTCCCTTCATAAACGACGACGTTGTCGCGCAGCAGCCTGGCCTGCGTATCGCCCGACCGGGTGATGCGGCCGTCGAGGACCATGCAGCCGGCGATCGTGCCGAATTTGGGCGTCCGGAACGTCTCCCGCACCTGCGCAGATCCGATACGCACCTCACGGAACGTCGGTTCGAGCAGCCCGGTCATCGCCTTCTTCATCTCATCGACGACGTTGTAGATGACGGAGTGCAGCCGGATTTCGACCTTCTCGCGCTCCGCAACGTCTCCGGCATTCCTGTCGGGACGTACGTTGAAGCCGATGATGATCGCGTTCGATGCAGACGCGAGCAGGACGTCCGACTCGTTGATGGCGCCGACGCCGCTGTGGATGATGCGAATCTTGACCTTCTCGTCCGTCATCTTCGTCAGCGTGTCGCCGAGCACTTCGGCGGAGCCCTGCACGTCAGCCTTCACGATGACGGGCAGCTCCTTCATGCCGCCCTCGGCGATCTGCTGCTGCAGCGACTCCAGCGTGAGCCGGCTGCCTTTCCCGCCGAGCGCTTTCTCTTTCGCCTGTGTCTGCCGGAACAACGCAATCTGCCGGGCCTTGACCGCATCGGTCAGTGCCTGGAACGCGTCGCCCGGTTGCGGCAGCCCGCCGAGCCCGAGCACTTCGACCGGAGTTGCCGGAGCCGCACTCTTGATTTGCCGCCCGCGGTCGTCGATGAGCGCCCGCACCTTGCCGACGATGGTCCCGGCGATGACGGTGTCGCCGATCCGCAGCGTGCCGTCCTGCACCAGGATCGTCGCGACAGGCCCGCGGCCTTTGTCCAGCTTCGCTTCGAGAACGGTTCCCGACGCGTTCCGCTTCGGGTTGGCCTTGAGATCGCTGAGCTCGGTGACGAGCAGGATCATCTCGAGAAGCAGATCGAGGTTCTGCTTCTTCTTGGCGGACACTTCGACCATGACGGTCTGGCCGCCCCATTTTTCGGAGACGAGCCCGAGATCCGCCAGTTCCTTCATGACCCGTTCGACGTTCGCGTTTGGCTTGTCGATCTTGTTGATCGCGACGAGAATCGGGACCCCTGCCGCCGTCGCGTGATCGATCGCCTCCTTGGTTTGCGGCATCACGCCGTCGTCGGCCGCGACGACGAGAATGACGACGTCGGTAACCCGCGCACCGCGGGCGCGCATCATCGTGAACGCCTCATGACCGGGGGTGTCGAGGAAGACGACGTTCCGGTCGTTGACGCGTACGGCGTATGCACCGATGTGCTGCGTGATACCGCCGGCCTCGCGCTCGGCGACGCGCGCTGAGCGGATGGCGTCGAGCAGGGTAGTCTTGCCGTGATCGACGTGACCCATGACGGTCACGACCGGGGCACGGGTGACCTTGTCTTCGGGGTTGACGTCCTCCGCTTCAACCTGCAGCATCTCCTCTTCGAAGCTCTGCATCTTCACGTCGGCGCCGAATTCGCGCGCAATCATCGCCGCGGTCTCGTCGTCCATCGTGCTGTTGATGGTCATCATCAACCGGCGATCCATCAGCTTCCGCAGGACGTCCTTGGCTTTCACATCGAGCTTGGTCGCAAGATCCGCGACGGTCATGCCTTCGGCGAGCGTGATGGTGCGGGTGACTGGCGGCGGCGGCGCCTGCGCAGGTAGGGGCGCCTGGACGCGGGGGCCGGCATCGCGACGCGCACCGGGCCGCTGGCTGCCGGGCCGGTGGTGCATCGGCGGACGGTACGCGGGCATGCCAGGACGGGGCGGCAACGCAGGCCGGACCGGCTGCGACGGCAGCGGCCGCGGGCCGCCCATCGGGGGCCGCGGCGGTGGAGGACCGCCCGGACGC
>JAIVJE010000035.1 GCA_020200195.1 Acidobacteriota bacterium
GCATCCGCAAGAGCCGTAGCTGGAGAGCCCTGGAGATCTACCGCCGTGCCCGCTTGAGAGCCGGTCTGAGCGGTGCCTCGTTCGAGGGGCTGCGCGCATCATTGAAGGCTCGCGGCGCTTACCGGCGAGTGCCCGGGCCGGTCCGAACACGTCCCTTGGGTGTCAATCTCTCTGGTTATCTCGATACGGAGAGCGGCATGGGGGAAGCGGCGCGTTCGAGCATCCGCGCGCTCGAAGCAGCCAACGTCCCCCTCGCCCTCAATAACGTACCGTCAAACCTGCGCGCCTCTGACGGGACGTATCGCGCGTCATTCGTCGGAGGCAACCCGCACCCCTTCAACCTGGTCCATCTCAACGCGGACAACATGCCCGCCTTCCGCACCCGGCGAGGCCGGCGCTATTTCAAGGACCGCTACACCATTGGCTACTGGTTCTGGGAGCTCTCGGTCTTCCGGGATGAATGGGTGCCGTTTGCCGGATACGTGGACGAGGTATGGGCCGCAACCGAGTTCGTGCGCGCGTCGGTTCAGGCGAAGTGCGCAGTCCCGGTCGTCCGGATGCCGGTCCCGCTGGTACTTCCTGACTTTGTGACGAGAAGCCGGGCGCATTTTGGCATCCCATCGGGGCCTGCCGTTTTCCTGTACATCTTCGACGTGTCGAGCCAGACCGAGCGAAAGAATCCACTCGCCGCCATCAGTGCCTTCCGCCGGGCGGCGCTGCGGCACGACGCGGCGGTGCTCGTTCTCAAGTTCAGCAATCCCGAATACGATCGCCCTGGAGTGCGCAGGCTGCACGAGGAATCCGATGGCCTGAATGTCGTCATGCTCGACGGTTATCTCGACCGGCCGGATTTGTGCGCGCTGATGAGCCTCGCCGACTGCTACCTCTCACCCCATCGTGCGGAAGGCTTCGGCCTGACGCTGCTCGAGACGATGAGGCTGGGAAAACCGGTGATCGGAACGGCATACTCGGGGAACATGGATTTCATGACGCCGGAGAACAGCTATCCTCTTGACTACCAGCTGGTGACGCTGACGCGGGACTACGGTCCGTACGCGCGCGGCGCGGTGTGGGCGGACCCGGACATCGACCACGCGGCGCACCTGATCCGTGCCGTCATCGAGCATCCGGAGGAAGCGGCCGCTCGCGGTGCGCGCGCCCGCGCAGACGTGCAGAGAGATTACGCGCCGGCACGCTGCGGCCGGCTGATGCGAGAGCGGCTGGAAGCGATTCGTTCAGGTCGCCGCGACCAGCCCGCGTGATGGGCAGCAGCCGGGGATCAGAGTGGCTCGATCTGGCAGGACGGCTGCAGCAGCGGCTCGATCAGCGGTTGGCCACCGAGCGCTTGCGGCTGACGGGATTCGAGCAGGAGAGTCGCGCGCTGCACGACGAACTCGCGCTGATGGAAAGCTCGGCCGGGCGCCGGCTGTTCCTGTCGGTCCGCCGGAAAGTGGTCCGTACGGCGCTCGCGATCGTGCACCCCGCATGGACGGCAGGCAGCGTCGCGCGGAGACTGGCGAGGGGCCGCCCGGTGCGTGCAGCAACCGGCGCGCTCGCCCACCTCAGGTATCGCTCGGCGCCGTTGCGCCTCGAGCCCCCAACGTCGCAGAGGTCTAGACATTCTGCCGACTTTCAAGCGATTCGATGGATTGGCCCGATGACGATCCGGCACCGCTCGGAGGAAGCGCTGCTCTGTCATCCGGACGCGATCATCACCTACCAGATGTCCGTGCCGTCGGGATCGACATTCGTGACGGCGGTGGCGCTTTCCCCGCACGTCTGGCTACAGCATCCCCCGCCGGTGCGCTTCGAAGTGTCCGTCAAGGCGTACGGCGACCCCGCGGTCACCCGTCGCATCACAATCGATCCGCGCCGCCGCTACGTTGGCATCCGATCCGGATTCCGCTGCCGGCAGCGGCCTCACCCTCTGCCGACGTGACGGTGACGCTGAGCACGAGCGCCGAAGGGCCCGCCGCCTGGGCGTGGGCGGTGTTTGCGGACCCGCAATTCATCTGGCGCCGCCCTACGTCGGACGTCCGGACATCGCTGCGCGCCGCCATCGCCCGCGTGCGCCAGTCGGGCCCTCGCGCTCTGATCGATGTGGTGCGTGCCCTCGACACCACAGATCGTGAACGAGAGCTGTTCGCACTGTGGATGGCGCGGCACACGCCTGATACCGCAGCGCTGGCGGACATGGCGGACCTCTCGAAACGCTTCACCCTCCAGCCGCTGATCAGCGTCGTGACTCCCGTCTACAACACAGACCCGGCATGGTTGCGCGCCTGCATCGAATCCGTGCGACGCCAGGCCTATCCTCGGTGGGAGCTGTGCCTGTGTGACGATGCGTCAACGCGGTCGGAGACGGTCGCAGTGCTTCGCGAGTACGAGTCGGACCCGCGGATCAAAGTGCGCTATCTGCCGCGCAATGGCGGCATATCCAGCGCCAGCAACGCCGGGCTGGAAACCGCCTCTGGCGAGTTTGTCGCAATGCTCGACCACGACGACGAGCTGGCGCCCGACGCGCTGTTCCGTGTAGTGGAATACCTCAACGTCCATCCTGACGCGGACATGATGTATTCCGACGAGGACAAGCTGGATCTCACGGGAAGACGCTGCGACCCGTACTTCAAACCTGGCTGGTCGCCCGAGCACTTCCTCACATGCATGTACACGTGTCACCTGATGGTCGTGCGCCGGACGATCCTCGACGTCGCCGGACGGTTCCGTCAGGGGTACGAAGGGGCGCAGGACTATGACCTGGTCCTGCGGTTGATGCAGGTGACCAACCGCATCCACCACATTCCTCGCATTCTGTACCACTGGCGAAAGCTACCGGGATCCACCGCGAGCGCCGGGATGGCGAAACCGTGGGCGCAGGATGCAGGCAGGCTGGCGATTGAGGATTACGTGCGGCGCGCGGGACTCGATGCCGAAGTGCTACCCGGTGGCGCCACGGGGCTGTTCCGTGTCAGGCGCCGCATCAGGGGGCGGCCGCTCGTCTCGGTGGTTGTGCCGACCGCGGGCCAGCTCCGGACCGTTGATGGGCAGGCTCGAGACCTTCTGGCGGGCTGCATCCGCACCGTCATCGGGAAGACCGCGTACGACCGCTACGAGTTCATCATTGCTGCCGATGAAGGAGGCGTGCCGCCATCGACCCGCGACGCGCTGGAGGGATCTCAGCACACCGTGCTCGCCCTCAGGGCGGACCGTCCGTTCAATTTCTCACGGAAGATCAACGCCGCCGTCGCCGCGGCCTCGGGCGAGCACATCGTGCTGTTCAACGACGATCTCGAGGTGATCGAGCCGGAGTGGATGACGGCGATGCTCGAATACTCGCAGGAGCGCGACATCGGTGCGGTCGGCGCGAAGCTGCTCTATCCGGACGGCAGGCTGCAACACGTGGGGATGGTGCTGGGCGTCTCCGGCATTGCGGCGCACGCCTTTCACCAGCATCCTGGAACGTCCGGGGGCTACTCGTCGAGCGCCATCTGCGTGCGGAACTACTCGGCCGTCACCGCTGCGTGCCTGATGTCGAGGCGGGAGGTGTTCGACCGCGTCGGCGGTTTCGACGAGTGTTTCCCGATCGACTTCAACGACGTGGACTACTGTCTGCGGATCCGGCAGGCCGGCTACCGGATCGTGTTCACCCCGTACGCACGGTTGTATCATCACGAATCGGCGAGCTTCGGTCCGCGGACGCAGGACGTCGCGGGCGTGGAAGAGATGCGGCGCCGCTGGGGCGCGATCATCGATCAGGATCCCTACTACAATCCGAATTTGACGCGCGCCTACCCCGACTACCGGATTCAGCCATGAGTCGCCTGCTGCCTGTCGCGCTCGCGGTGGCAAGTGTCTGTGCCCTCTCCGTGGACGCGCAGCAAGCCACGCCAAAAAGTACTCCGCGCAAAGAACCCGCGGTACCGTTCAAAGTCGGCGAACGACTCACGTACGACGTCGAGTGGTCCACCTACGTCACGGCAGGCTCCGCCACGATGGCGGTGGTCGACAAACAACCGTCTTCGAACTCCACGGTTTACGCAATCGTCGCCGAGGGCCGTCCATCGGCCCTGCTGTCCGCTCTGTACTCCCTGTCTTATCGAGTCGACACGCTGCTCGACTCGTACGCCTTGCTGCCGCAGCGGACCTCGGTTTTCAGCCAGGAAGGACGCCGCCAGCGGACGAAAGTGACGTCGTTCGACCACGCGGCGCGAAAGGCACGATACGAAGTCAGGACTGCGACGATCGTCCGAAAAGACATTCCCATCAGTGCTCAGACGCTCGATGCGCTCGCTGCGCTCTATGTTCTGAGAACGATGCCGCTGCGGACCAATGACCGTTTCAGCATGTCGATTTGCGACAACGGCAACGTCTATACCGTCCAAGTCGCGGTCGGCGGCGTGGAATCCATCACGACCGGGATCGGAACGGCCAGCGCGATACGCGTCACGCCCACGATCACGGCGCCGGAAGGCGAGTCACCCGGGGGTGGATTCGTCATCTGGTTGACGAATGACGCGCGACGGCTGCCTGTCCGGATGGAAGCACAGCTTCCGGTCGGAAAGTTCGCGCTGGCGCTCAGTCGGACTTCCGGCGTGTGATGCAGGGCACGGCAGTTCCCTGCGCGATCTGCGCCGGCCGCGACACACGCCGGCTTTATACGAAATATGGGTGGGGTATCGAACGTTGCGGAAGGTGCGGCTTGGTGTTCGCCAATCCGAGGGCGCCGGAAGACGCCGTGCTCGCGCGTTATAGCAGCGAGTATTTCTGGAAGGAATACCTCCCGGCAGCCGGCGCACCCGAGGGGCGAATCGACCTGGAGTGGCTGGACACGAAGAACCGGCCGATGCTGGATCTGATCCGCCGCCATGCACCGTCGGGTCTGCGCCTGCTGGAGGTAGGAACTGGCGCGGGGCTGTTCCTCAAGGCGGCGGAGCGCGCCGGATGGAGCGTGTCAGGACTCGAGCTGTCGGGGGAAGGCGCGACGTTCGCGCGGGACCGCCTCGGACTCGAAGTGCGGCAGGAGCGGGCCGAAGCGATGACCTTCGCGCCCCGGTCGTTCGACGTCGCAGTCATGTTCGATGTGATCGAACACCTGTTCGACCCTGGCGCTGTCCTCGGCGCAACGCACTCTGCGCTTCGACCCGGCGGGTTGATCGTCATCAGCACACCCAACTTCGACGCGCTCAGCCGTCACGCGCTAGGAGCGGATTGGGCTGTCCTCAGCCCGCTGGAACATCTCTATTACTTCACCGAGGGCACGCTGGCAGCGATCCTCCAACGGGCAGGCTTTCAGCGCATCCAGTTCGTTCGACAGTTCGCGGGCTGGGGTGTGCCGCAGACGATGAACCACGCGTACACGCATTCGCCAGGCGGCCGGCGCGCGAGACTGTATGAAAAAGCGGTGCAGCACTTGGGGGAGGCGGCGCACTCACTCGTCTTACGCTTCGGCAGGGCCGATTCGCTCCTGGCAGTTGCCTGCAGCAACTAGGTCGGGGCTCCGTCTCGCGCACTCACTGGTTTTGCGATGGCGCGTGGCTGATGGACTACCGGAAGGCCACTGCGTCCACCAGACGACGCCCTGCTTCCTCGAGCTCTTTGTCCGGTTTGGCGAAACAGAACCTCAGCAGACTATCGCCTCGGCCGCCCGAAAAGAACGCCGTTCCGGGCACAGCGGCCACTCGTGATTCCGACAGCAGCCGGCGGGCCTTCTCGCGGCTGTCGCGGCCTTGCACGTGATCAGCCGCGGCAAGGACGTAGTAGGCACCGTGCGCCACGTACGGTGTCAACCCTGCCGCTTGCAGCGCGTTGCACATCACGCTTCGCTTGCTGTCGTACTCAGCCCGAAGGTCCTCATAGTAGCCTGGTGGCAATTCTTCGATCCCGCAGGCGACGCCAATCTGTAACGGCGCCGGGGCGCAGACATAGATCAGATCGTTGTAGAAACCGATCGCGTCCGCCCACGTCGAGTTGCAGGCCGCGTAGCCGATGCGCCAGCCGGTGACACTGAAGGTCTTGGAGTACCCGGATATCGTCACCGTCCGCTCCGCAAGACCGGGCATCGACGCTGGACTCACATGGGTCAGGCCGTCGTAGACGAAGTACTCATAGATCTCGTCCGTGAACACGATCAGATCGTGACGTTCAGCGAGCCGCGCCAGAGCTTCGAGCTCCGGGCGCGTGAACACCTTCCCGCTGGGGTTGGCCGGCGTGTTGATGAGAAGTCCGCGAGTCCGCGGTGTGATCGCGGCCTCGACGGCCGCTATGGCGAACGACCATTCCGGCGGTGCCATCGGCACCGGCACGCCGTTCGCGCCAACCGAGGCGAGCGTCTCGACGTGATATCCGTAGTACGGCTCAAAGACGATGACCTCGTCCCCAGGCTGCAGGAGCGCCAGGCACGCACAATAGAATGCCCCGGTGGCCCCTGCGCTGACGACGATTTCCGTTTCGGGGTTCGCGCGGACGTTGTTGTACCGCTCCAGTTTCCGCGAAATGGCTTCGCGAAGGCGCGCGACACCCTCCTGACGTGTATAGGTGTTCCAACCCTCGTCTATTGCCGCCCGCGCTGCACGACGGACGCAGGCGGGCACTTCCGTATTGCAGACGCCCTGAGACAGATTGATTCCGCCTACGCGCTCGCACTCCGCGGACATCAATCGAATCTCGGACGACGCGCTCTCCTCTCGGCGCATGCGCGTGCGCGTCCGCGTGTGCGAGGTATTGCTCATTCGTAGAACTCCATGAAGGACTGTTTAGGGGACCTCAAGTGTAATACAGTGCTTGGCGTGCGTGGGAGCGGGCCCGAATGACGCGACTGATCGCACAAATCCTGCCGATCATCAGCATCGTTCTGTTCTTCGCGTGCGCGTGCACGCGAGCCTCACTGGATGCCGCCAATGAATTGCCGTTCGGTGCGGTCGATACGCCTCAGCCCAACGCCGTCGTCAAACCCTACGTTGTCGTGGGTGGATGGGCGCTCGATGACCGCGGGGTCCGCGCGGTGCGAATCTTTGTCGATGGGCGCCTCAACACGGAAACACCTCTCAACGTCCAGCGTCCCGACGCGACGCCACGGACATCCCGTTACGGGCACGGGCATACCAGGCACGGTTGGAACGTTCGCGTCGATCTGGGTCCCAACCCCGGTATGCGCACCATACGCGTCGAGGTCGTCGACGATGATGGAGCGGCGCGCGATATCGGAATCTTCGCCCTGACTGTCGAACGATGGTGACGGATTCGGCGGCACGGCGTACCGCGTACGCGCTCGTCGGATTGTCGGCGACTGTCTGGCTGGCGTTGCCGCTTGCTGCTCTGATGAGCGCAACGCCGAATATCCGCGAAACGCACGTCGAGGCACGTGCGGACTGGCACACGGTCGCAATCGAACTCGAGCATGGCACGCCGACGAGCGACACGGAGAGACAGCTGTTTCTTTCGATCCCGCAACTGGACCGTCTGATTCAACACGAGCGGCTGGACCTGGCTGTGGTGACACTGGACAGGGGTGTCGGACTCGAGCGTGCTGTCCTCCGCATCGAGGCAGCAGTCTGCGAGTACATCGCCGCGGCGGTTTCTCTGCGCGGCACGACCAGGCTGCCATTCCGGCGTACCGGCGACTGCCGAGTTCCTGGGCGATCTCAACGTGCTGTCCTCTACATGACTCTCGCAGCGGACGCGCGAGTCGCCGTAGCGGCATTCCTGCCGGCCGTGCCTCTGGCGGACCCGTCGCTCATATACGTCAGCGAGCATCCCGTCACGTCGCCGGTCGTACGGCCAATCCTGAGGGTCAGGTTCGTCGAAGCGCATCTGGGCCCTATGGTGTCGCGGTTCCACCTGCTTCAGTACGTCTGGCAGCTGAGGCCCGGCCTGCTGACGGCCTGTCTCGCGGGGACCGCGGCTGCCGTTCTTAGCGGTCTTCTCCTGTTGTGTTTTTCACTGAGAGCGGCCTCTCGCACCCAAGTCGGGCTCCAGACTGGAGCCGTCGCGCTGCTCGCCTTCGGCGCCGCTACCTCGTACGGTGTCCTCATTCCACCGTTCCAGGCACCGGACGAAACGAGCCATTTTCTGACGTATGGCGCGGCCACCGGGCAGCGTCAGTTCGAGGCTGAGACCGAAGCGTGGGCGCGGCTGGGACACGTCGGTCGCATCCAATTCGACGCTGCCGAGCGGTTCAGGCCCTCCGACGTCGGCACGCCGTACTCCCTTCGATGGAGGGTGGCGTATCCGCAGGATCTGGAGCGCCGCAGCGGAATCGCCGCGCCGCTCTGGCGCACATGGGGCGACGTCATTGCGAGACGCCCGGTTCAAGAGCAGCTGCTGTTCCTGCGGCTATTGCATGCGGCGATATTTGCGTTGGCGGCTGGGGCCGGGACGGCAGCGTTCGCGGCGTCGGCCGGTGAGACGCACTTTCCGCTACCCCTGGTGGCTCTCCTTGCCCCGACCGTGCCGTTCTTTGCGATGCACGTATCCGACCACGCGATTCTCACAGCAGGGTACGTGTTGTTCGCGTCGGCGGCCGCCGCAATAGTGATCAATGGGGTACGGGCCCACTGGGTGGGACTCCCCCTGGGAGTCGCCACGGCGCTGATGCTTGGGACGGGCCGCAGTGCCGCGCCGCTCATGCCACTTCTGGTGGCCATCTGTGTCGTCCGGCTCATTCTCGCAGCACGAGAGCGGCCGTCCATTGCGCGATCCCTCGTGTTCTGGTGCGGCGTGGCGCTGCCTCCGGCTCTGGCGTTGACGCTCGTCGCCGGCCCTTACCGTGACTTCCTGACTGCCGGTGTGGTGGCTCGTGCACCGCGCGCGGTGGCGCCGATAGTGGACTGGCTCGCTGGCGGAGCGGCATGGTTGCTCACCGGGGCCATCGGGTTGCTGGCGGAGCGGGGCGTCAGGCGCCGTACTGTCACGGACTCGTCGCGAGCGCAGTGGGTCGTCAGGGTAGCCGCCCTGAGTGCCGTCGCATACATCGTTGTGGTATGCGTCGCATCGCTGTTTGTGTCGCTGCCGTTGGTGTCAGGCGGAGCGGCAACTTCCGCTAGCGAATACGTGCGCCGGCTGTTGCTGTCCGCGCTTACGTGGCCGCGACTCGATGGACTCGATCTGATGCTGACCACGTCGTTCTGGGCCGGGTTTGGGTGGCTGGATACGTTTCCGCCAGGCCTCGCTCCCACGCTGACTGCCGTCATGATCGCTGCCGCGGTGTGGCTCCTCGTCAACACAGCGGTTCACCGTGACGTCGCCGTCGCGTGGAGCCTGGCGGTTATTTGTCTCGGAGGCCTCGCATCGCTCGCCCTATACGGACTGGCAACGCAGGAAGTGCATGGCCGTTACCTGACAGGGCTGTACCTGACGGCGATCATGATCTGCTGGACGCCTTGGAGC
>JAIVJE010000567.1 GCA_020200195.1 Acidobacteriota bacterium
GGATCGGCCCGGCCGGCAGCGTCTGCGGCGATGCATGCACGGGTACCGTCAGACAGAAGGCGGCAAGCAAACTGCGGCCGGCTGCGGCATGCATGGGAATAATGGCGATTATAGCCGTCCGCGCGAGCCGCCGCGCATCGTCGCGGTGACCAGGGGCGCAGGCCGTCGTGACCGCCTTGAAACCGCGCCGAGGTGAATTGGCGCGTCCGGGAGTAAAATACCCTGTCCCCGCGGTCGGAGCCTCGCCTCCCGGCGCGCAGGACACGTCAGGGAGGACCGAGAGACGTGGCATACATCATCTGCGAACCATGCATCGGCACGAAGGACACGGCGTGCGTCGATGTGTGTCCGGTTGACTGCATTCACCCCCGCAAAGACGAGCCGGAGTATTCATCGACAGATATGCTGTTCATTCATCCCGACGAATGCATCGACTGCGGCGCCTGTGTGCCGGCCTGCCCGGTCGAAGCGATTTTTGCGCTCGACGAAACGCCGGACAAGTGGAAGAGCTTCATCCCGAAGAACGCCGAGTTCTTTCAGAAGTAAGTCAGACACGTCTTCAGGGCCAAGGCCCGTTCCTGTGGAGGTTCCATGCCGCGGCGACTGCTGAAACGCTTCCTGTTCGCCGCTGTCTGCGCGGCGGCGATGCCGCTCGCGACCGGCGCTCACGCGCCCCAGGACGGGTCCGCCGACGTCCAGGTGCAGCTCGCGGATCTGTTGTTCGCCGAGGGGCGGTTCGCGGAGGCGGCTGACGCGTACGAGCGTGCCGTCAAGACCACCGATTCCGGCCTCGCCAGCCGTGCGGGTGCCGGCCTCGTCCTTTCGCGGTTGCGTGTCGGGGATTTCCAGATGGCGTCCACCGAAGCCGCGGAGTTTCGACGCCTGCGTCCGGATGATCCGATGACGGCTGCGATCCACGGCGAGGCGCTCTGGGCGTCCGGACTGTTTCAGGAGTCCGAATCGGCGTACGACGCCGCTCTCAAAACGAACCCGAATCTTGCTCGCGCCCGCCACGGGCGCGCGCGATCGCTTGCCGCGCGAAGCCGGCTCGCCGAGGCCATGGTGGACGCGCAGGAAGCGCTGCGCCTCAGCCCGCGCGAGGGGGAGTTCCACTACACCGTCGGCTCCATCTACGAACGGATGCACCACTTCGAGGACGCCGCCGCTGCCTTCGGCAACTATGTCAATCTTCTGCCGAACCGCGATCGCAGCGAGAAAGCCGCATGGGCGCGGGCCGAAATTCGCTTCCTCGATTCGTTCAAAGGGCGCACGCCGCTCGACCTTGGCCCGGTCAACCCGGACCGCACGTGGACGGTGCCGATCCGGATCGACCACGAGAAAGTCATCGTGCGCGCGCGCGTGAACGGCGGGTCGCCGGAAGACTTCGTGCTCGATACCGGCGCCGAGCAAACGGTGATTTCGCGTGACGTGGCGCGGAAACGCGGCGTCGCCCCCGTCACCTACATGCAGAGTGCGGGTGTCGGAGACGTCGGAATGCGCGGACTGCAGGTCGGCCGCCTTGATTCGCTCGAAGTCGGTGACCTCAAAGTCCGCAATGTCCCGGTGCTCATCAAGAACCCGCCGCTCGGCGGGCTGCCGGCACGGGAACCGGAAAGTTTTTCGCCGCTGGCGCTCGGACTCTCGATGCGGCTGGACTACGAGCGCCGGCAGCTCATCATGATCAGCAGAGGGCGCGAGCCCGGACCGTCGTACGAGATCGAACTGCCGCTGCGCATGCACCGCCTGGCGATGGTGCGCGGCATGGTCAACGGTACCCACCCCACGACCTTCGTCGTCGACACTGGCGGGGAAGTCATCTCGATCAGCGATACAACCGCCGGGCTCATTCAGCCCGCGAACCCGTACCGGCGGATTCCACTCAGGGTCTACGGTCCTGAGCAAGTATCGCCTGACGATCGATCTCGATCGCAGTGTGGTGGGTTTGAACTGAAACGAACGGATCCTACACGCCCGGCTCGAGTGCCTTGCGGGCCTTGAGCCGCTCGGCCCGGCGCAGGTCGGCTGCCGCGGCGCGCCGCCGGTCCTCATCGGTTTCCAAGATCAATGCGGGAATGGGGATGCGTCGGCCATCCCGATCGATGGCCACGAATGTCAGGTAGGCGCGGCTCGTCAGCCGGCGGACGCCGGTCAGGATCTCCTCCGAGAAGACTTCCACTTCCGTTTCAAGCGACGTGCTCCAGGCCGCAGTGACGCGCGCTTTTAGAATGATCAGGTCGCCGACCTTGATCGGATGCAGGAACTGCAGGCCGTCCACCGCGGCGGTGACCAGGAGGCTTCGGGTGTGCCGGTGGCAGGCGATCGCGCCGGCGATGTCCGTGAGATGCATGACCGTGCCGCCCAGGATGAACCCCAGGGGGTTCGCGTCGTTCGGCAGGACGACCTGCACCATCTCCGTGGCGGAGTCGGCAGCGCGCTTCCCCTCGCGGGTCGCGGCCGGCGTCAATTCCGGCATTTGCGATCGATGAACGACTTCAGAGTGAACCGAAGCTCGGGCGGCAGGTCTTCCTCTCTGACAGAGTGCAGCAGCGAGACCGTGCACTGATACGTTTTCAATTGCGTGATGCACCGCGGACAACCGGACAGGTGCTGCTCCAGGTCCGCGTGAACGTCAGGCGGCAACTGATGTTCGAGATAGCCCACCAGCAGCCGCACGACATTCGCGCACTTGCCTGATCCGTCACCCACGGTCCTGATCCGTGTGAATCCGCGTCCCGTAAGAAACCTGATCCGCGAAAATCCGCGTCCCGTGATCTGGCGTGTTCATCCGCGCCTAGAAGTCGTACCCGATCCACATGGCAAACTTCGCCTTGCGGAACCACTTGCTGCCCGCCATGCCCTCCTGGATGCCCTGTTGCGCAAACAGGATGTCTTCCCAATTACGATTGAACAGCGTCCGCCACGACCAGTCGAAGTGGATCGGGAAACCCAACGCGAACGTCTCGAGGCCGAAGCCGTATGAGGCGCGGCTATCCAGGAGGCGGAACCCCGAGATGGTCTGGGGCGGGCCGAATACCGCACGCGCGCCGCTCGGACTCGTCGGATCCGCGACGAAGCCAAGGAGTGGCGACTCGACGGTCGAGTTGCTCGACCACACTT
>JAIVJE010000568.1 GCA_020200195.1 Acidobacteriota bacterium
ATCTCGCCGACCACGTTCGCGGAATCCGCGTCCGGCAAGAACTTCGCGTCCATCTTGAGTCTCACGCGCACGGTCGTTCCACGGTCCTGCATCCGCTGCAGCCTGTCGGCATCCTCGGCGGAGATGCCGGCCGCGGGGATCTGAGGCAGACCCTCGGCGTAGCGGAGCGCACCGGTATGTGGCGTGCGAAGGCCTGCAGGGCCGACCGAACGAACCAGGACGGCGACGGCACCGAGCGACGCCGCACGCGACGGCCCCGCGGCACGATACTGGACCGTCTCGCCGTAATTGGTGAACGGCGCGTTGAAGAACACGATCCGGCCCTTGACGCGATCCCCGGCGGCGGTGAGTTCCTGGAACGTCCGCACGACGAGAATCTCGGCCTCCACACCGCCTGGCGGAGTACCTACGCTGTTGCCCAAGCCGAGCACCGCCATCGGGTGCCGTCGGGGTGCTACGATCTCGGCACTTTCCTGTCCGCGCACCCAGTGCGGCACCTTCACTGCCTCGAGGCGTACGTTCTCGAGGCCGTCCTCCTTCATCTCCTCGGCCGCCCAGCGGATCGTATCCTCCAGCGCATCCGAGCCACTAAGACGATGCCCGAACGTGTCGCCGAGAAACGCGAGTCGCTCCCATGCGAACCGGTCCGCGAGTGCTTCGCCGATCAGCCGGCCTGCCGGGCCGCGGTAGGCCTCGATCCAGGATGATTGCGCGTGTGAACGGGTTCCGCCGTCCAGGGTCCCGAATGCGACAGCGATCGTCAGCAGCTTCCAACGCCACTTTTGCATCCGCACATTCTAAGAGATTCGCCCTCCTGATCGCGGATACAGTCGGAGCGGTTCTTTTCACGGGACGCGGATTCTCGCTGACGACCGCGGATCTCCTTTTGGGCGGAACGCGGATTCTCGCGGGTGACCACGGATATTCCTGGTGAACCGCAAAACCCGCGAAACGTGAGAGGACTGGAAGACCGGGGCGCCCTCGTTCTCACTGGTCACCGCCACGCTTGGGGCCTCCGCCCTGGCCGCAAGCTGGCTGCCGGCCCGACGCGCCGGGAAAGTGGATCCGATGGTCGTGTGGAGGATGGAATAGGGCAGGCAGGCATGCTTCCAGTTTCAGCAGTGGCATACACTGACATGCTGGAGCCGCTGAGCCGTGCAGGAACTTCCGTCCTCGTCCGCCGCGCGTGACATAGTCCCCCCGGACGTATGGAGCGGCTGGCCCGATGACAAGCTCCTGGACCTGCGGATCAACCAGCTCGGGGTGACGATCGAAGGTAGCGCGCTCGAGTCCCGCATCGCTGAGCTCCACGCCGAGCTCGAGGCGCGCGGGCTGTCATTCGATCCGCACTTCTGGCTGTCAGCTGAGTGGTTCTCGCCGGACGGCGTCCCTGGTGTGGCGATCCCCTTCTACCTTGCACATCCCGCCTACAAACTGCGGCAGCGACGGCGCCGCCAGCAGATCTTCGGCCCCTCGTACATGCAGTATCCAGACTATTACACGCCCAAACCGTACAGCAAAAGCTTCGTGCTGCATCTGGACAGCTGGTACGCGCAGAGCCATCCGGACGAGGACTTCGCCGAAACGTTCGCCGTCTGGCTGAACCCGCGCTCGGATTGGCGGCCGCGGTACTCCGACTGGCCCGCGCTCAAGAAGCTCGAGTACATGGACGGGTTGATGCGCGAGCTGGCCGGCAAGCCGGCGCTCGTCCGGACGCGACGGAAGGTCGAGCCGCTCCACAGCCTCCGTAAGACCCTTCGCGCGCACTACGAACGAAAGCGGCGTCACTACGGCGTGGAGCACCCGCATTTCCACGATCGTGATTTGCGCAAGCTCTTCTCGGATCGCCCGGAGCATTCCGGCAACATGAAGGCCGCACGCTTCATCGCGAGGGTGCGAAAGGAAGTGCGCAAGATGGTGGCGTCCTGGACCGGCGAGTACCAATACACCATTGATCAGGTGATCGAAAATATGCTGAAGCGCGCCAACGAGCTGAATCTTCGATTGGTCGGCGCCGAAGAACACGCCAAGCTGGACTTCACCATCCTGTTGACGGTGCAGACGATGAATTATCTACACAGCGGCAAACACCGGGTGGCGCTGTAGCCGAGAGTGCCCCGCCCCGGTTTTCCGCTTTTGCCCCGCGCTGTGGTATATCCCTTAAGTCCAGCACAGCACCCCGTTTAGGACGCCGGGGGGCCGACCACAGGAGCGTGTATGAAGGCCGTGTGCCGAGTAGCCCTCGCGACGATCATGTCCGCGCTCCTGACGGCCGGAGGCGCCGCCGGGCAGACGCCTTCGCAACCTCCGCCGCAGCCGCCGGTCGCGCAGCCTCCGCCGGCTCAACCGCCGCCGCCCGCCGAAACGCCCACGTATGAGGAGACGGTCGTCGTCAGCGCCTCGAGATCCGAAGAAAAGCTCATCAACGCACCCGCGACGATGAGCGTGATTACGACCCAGGCGATCGAGATCGCGCCGTCGCAGAACTTTGCCGAGCTGCTGCGGTCGGTGCCTGGCATCAACATCACGCAGGTATCGGCTCGCGACATCAACGTGACCAGCCGGGGATCGACCGGCACACTCGCCACCGGGTTGCTCGCGCTGCTCGACGGCCGCAGCCTGTATCAGGATTTCTTCGGCTTCGTCATGTGGGACTTCCTGCCGGTGAACCTGAACGAGATCAAGCAGATCGAAGTGATTCGCGGGCCGGCGTCTGCGGTCTGGGGCGCCAACGCCGTCAACGGCGTAGTCAACGTCATCACCAAGGCGCCGCGCGAGATCGCTGGCACAGCGGTAACGGTGGGGCTGGGGACGTTCGATCGTGAGGTGAACGGGAACGGCGCCGATCGCGGATCGCTTGTGTACTTCAGCGGCACGCACGCGGCGGCCATCAACGATCGCTGGGCATTCAAAGTATCTGGCGGTGGGTACTCCCAGGACGCGCTGGCACGGCCGACCGGTACAATCCCCGGTTCTCCGACCGGCTTTCAGTACCCCGCGTATGGAAACACCGGCACGACCCAGCCGAAGTTGGACGGCCGCCTCGATTACGACTACGTCGGCGGCGGGCGATTGTCCTTCAGCGGAGGCTTTGCCGGCACCGAAGGCATCATGCATTCGGGCATTGGGCCGTTCAACATCGACAACGGCTCGACGATGGCCTACGGCCGCCTGAACTTCACGCGCCAGGGG
>JAIVJE010000569.1 GCA_020200195.1 Acidobacteriota bacterium
CTCCAGCATCGGTGTCGGAATGTACCGCGTCTCGAACAGCACCATCATGCACAATCGGATCGACTGGTGCGTGCGCGGGTACAGCCACGGCTTCTATAACCGCGGGCAGGATTCGGCCGGGCTGCTGATGTACGAGCAGAGCAGCCACAACCGCGTCGCGTACAACTCGGTTACTCACAGCGGCGACGGGCTGTTTCTGTGGGCCGGGCAGTCCACGATGGACACGGGTAAGGGTGGTGCCAACGACAACGAGTTCGTGCGCAACGACTTCAGCCACGCGCCCACCAACGGCATCGAGGCAACCTTCAGCCGGAACCGGTTCGCGGAGAACCGCATCGACGAGTGCTGGCACGGCGTCTGGGGCGGCTACAGCTACGACTCGGTCTGGCAGAACAATCGGTTCGCCCGCAACACGGAAGGGATGGCGATTGAGCACGGGCAGTCGAACAGAATCGAGAACAACCGGTTCGACGGCGATGAGATCGCAATCCGCCTGTGGCAGAACGCATCGCAGGATCCCGACTGGGGATATCCGAAGAATCGCGACACCAAGAGCCACGGGTACGCGCTGCTGGGCAATACATTCAAGGGCCACAAGACCGCCCTGCAGATTCGGGACACCAGCGACGTAACGGCGAGCGGGAACACGTACCAGGACGTGGTGACCACCGTGTCGCTCGCCGGCAACACGCGGAACTTCCTCTTCGATGCCCCGGCCGTCGGTTCCCGCGCCGGCTGGATCCCCGACACCACAGCGCTCCCGGGCGGCGTCGATCCGATGATCAAAGACAACAGTCGCCGCGGACGTCACACGATCATCGTGGACGAATGGGGGCCGTACGACTGGCAGTCACCGAAGCTCTGGCCGGCAGGCAAGCCTGATGACACGCCGCTGAAGCTGCGCGTGCTGGGGCCTCCGGGCGACTGGAAAGTCGCCTCGCTCCGGGGCGCGACCGTCACTCCACACGCTGGCCGCGTGCCGGGCGAAATCACGCTGACGCCTGTCCCCGCCTCGCCACTCGATTTCCACCTGGCACTCGAGTATCGCGGCGGCGCCGTCGTCACGCCGCGGGGCAGGACGATGGCCGCGGGCGTTCCGTATCGCTTCGAGTATTCGCGCTTCTTCGTGCCGATCGAATGGACCATCCGGTTTTTCGAGTACACGGCCGCGACCGATCCCGTCACCCAGCCAGGGTCTTTCGCCAAACTGCTGGCCGGTACGCCGCTCACAGAGGTCACCCGCGATCGCCTGGACTACATCTCCGGCCGGTCGCTCGAAGAGGGACTGCCGCGCGATCGCATCGCGCTGGTCGCCGAAGGCCGCGCCGACCTTCCCGCCGGTGACTACGTGCTTCGCGTGATCTCGGACGATGCGGTGAAGGTGTGGATGGACGCGGAACTGCTCCTCGATGCCTGGACGCCGCACGAGTCGAAGGTCGACACGGTACCAATCAAGGGCGGCAGTCGCCGATTCAAGGTCGAGTATTACGAGGTCGGCGGCTTCGCCGAGCTCCGCTTCGACATTCAAAGGAAATGATGGACTGGATCACCGACCCGCAAATCTGGATTGCGCTGACGACTCTCACCTTCCTCGAGATCGTCCTCGGCGTCGACAACATCATCTTCATCTCCATTCTTTCCGGCAAGCTGCCGGAGGCCCAGCAGGTCCGGGCCCGGCGGCTGGGGCTGCTCGGCGCGATGGGCACGCGCATCCTGCTGCTGTTCTCGCTGTCGTGGGTCATCAGGCTGACCGCCCCGTGGTTCACCATCATCGGCCAGGAGATTTCCGGACGGGATTTGATCCTGATCGTGGGCGGACTCTTCCTGATCGGCAAGAGCACGCACGAGATACACGACCGGCTGGAAGGGGACGAGGGTCGCTGGTGGCCGAAGGCTTCAACCAGCACATTCCCAAGGGATACATCTATTTCGCCATGGGCTTCTCGGTGTTCGTGGAAATGATCAACTTGCGGGTGCGGAAGATCTCGACTCCTGTACACCTGCGCGAGGCCTACGTTCCCGAGCCGGAAGTCGGAGGAGGCGAGCGCGGCTGAAACGCTCGCGCCGCGGCAGGCGTCATACCGGTATTCAGCGGGGCGCTCGCGCCGCGGTTCATTTCATTGGATTCCTGGTGAAGCTTATGAAGCGTTTGTCCTTTGCCGTTCTTGCTGCGCTCGTCGCGGCGCCCGTCTACGCACAGACCGCGCCGGCCCAGACGCCGCCGGCGGCCCAGCCCCCGGCTCAGCAGCAGCAACGCCCCCCGGAAGCGCCGCTTGGACCGAACCAGTGGCGAATCGACGGCAATCACTCAGCCGCACACTTCAGCGTCAGGCACTTGACGGTGTCCACGGTCCGCGGACAGCTCGGCCGCATCAGCGGTACGGTGGAGTATGACGGCAAGGACATCAGACCGTGAAGGCGGATGTCGCGATCGATGTGAACAGCATCGACACGCATAACGAGAATCGCGACAAACACCTGCGGACCGCGGACTTCTTCGATGCCGCGACGCATCCGACGATCACGTTCAAGTCCAAGAGAGCCGAGCCGGCCACAGCAGGTCGCTTCAAACTGATCGGCGATCTCACCATTCGGGGCACGACCAAGGAAGTCGTGCTCGATGTCGAAGGCCCATCACCGGTCACGAAGACGCAGCGTGGCATTGCATCGGGCGCTACCGCGACGACGAAGATCAACCGATTGGAATACGGCCTGAAGTGGAACAACATGATCGAAGCCGGCCCGGTTGTGAGCGACGAGGTCACGGTGACGATCGATCTCGAGCTGACGCGGCCGGCGCCGCCCGGCACAGCACAGTGAGCTATGCATAGATTCATTTCGGTAGCCGCGCTTGCATGCCTTGGCTTCGACGGATCGCCGTCAATCGGTAGCGGCCGGCCTTCCGTCCTGGTCGAGTTGTTCACGTCAGAAGGCTGCTCCAGCTGCCCGGCCGCTGACGCGCTCCTGGCGCGGCTGCACGAAACCCAGCCTCTGCCGGGCGAGGTCATAGCCCTGGAGTTCCACGTCGACTACTGGGATCGGCTCGGCTGGAAGGATCCGTTCTCGTCGGCGGCATTCACCGGCCAAGCCGCATTTGCCGCTTCGCGTGACAGCGCGTGCTGCGGCCGGCGCCGTGCGATTCTCCATGGACGCTCCTCCGCGGCCACCGGACACTGAGCCGATCGACATTCTGGTGGCGCTCGCTGAGGATGGCTTGACTTCTGTTGTCAAGCGCGGGGAGAACAGCGGCCGTACCCTGCCCCACGTGGCAGTCGTGCGACGCGTCGAGAAAACAGGCGCGCTCGACGCGAACGGATTCGTGGCGCAGGGCGAATGGCGTCTCGATCCGGCATGGCGCCGCAAGAACCTGCGTGCGGTCGCCTGGTTGCAGGGCCGCAAGAGCCACCGCGTGTACGGCGCGGCCACGGCGGCAGTCGAAGATCGCTGATCCAAAAACGATGATCCGGTTCTCGCCTGCGCTTCTGCTCGCCGTCGTGTCTGCCGCCACCGGGCAGTCTCCTGCGGCGACGCCAGTACCTCCTGCCACGATCAGCGCGGTTCCCTCGTACGTCCCTCAGCGCGTGTTCGACACCCGGCGCCAGGGCTTCACCGATTTCGAAGTCATGCTCGCCGATCTGGCACGCGCCGACGTCATCTTCGTCGGTGAACAGCACGATGACCCGAATACCCATCGTCTCGAAACGGCGGTTTTGCAGGGCCTGCTGCGCCGCAAGGTGGCGATCGTGGTCTCGCTCGAGATGTTCGAGCGGGACACGCAGTCCGCGCGCGATGCCTACCTTGCCGGTGGGATGACCGAAGAAGAGTTCCTGCAGGGTGCGCGGCCCTGGCCGCGTTACGCGACCGACTACCGCCCGCTCGTCGAGCTTGCGAAGGCACACGGCTGGCCGGTGGTTGCGGCCAACGTGCCTCGGCGCCATGCGTCAGCGATCGCGAAGGCCGGGCGGCCGGCGCTCGACGGGCTCCCCCCGTCCGAACGTGCACTGGCCGCGCGTGAGTTCGATTGCCCGGCTGATGCGTACTTCAGTCGCTTCACCGCATCGATGGGCAGCCACCCGGCGCCAGGCGGGGCCACGATGTCGGCCTCCGATCAACAGGCGGCGACGGAGCGTTTCTACCTCTCCCAGTGCGTGAAGGACGAGACCATGGCCGAGTCGATCGTCACGGCGTTCGAGAACCTCCGCGGCGCACCTGCCACCATCGTCCATTACAACGGCTCGTTCCATAGCGACTTCGGTCATGGGACCGCAGCCCGCGTTCGCCGCCGCTTGCGCGGACGCCGCGTGGCGGTGGTCACGATGCTTCCGGTGGACAGCCTCGACACCCTCGCGCCGTCTGGCGACGACCTCGAGCGCGCTGACTACCTCGTCTACACCACGAAATAACCGACTCGGAGC
>JAIVJE010000036.1 GCA_020200195.1 Acidobacteriota bacterium
ATCCGAGATAGAGGGGGATTCCCCTGGCCGTCAGGCGACGGGCCATTAGGAATACACGAATCAGCGAAGTTTCTGTCCCACGGATGACGTGCCGATTCTGCTGCAGCACAATCTACTCGGTCCGAAGCGCGACGATCGGATCGATGCGGGCGGCGCGGCGGGCCGGCAGATAGCCGGCCACCAGCCCGATCACCAGCAGCAGAGACACCGAGGCGATGACGGTCAGCGGATCCTGGGGCTTCAGGCCGAAGATGAGGCCCTCCACGAATTTCGCAAGACCAAGCGCCGCGACAGCGCCCACGGCGCTCCCGATCACCACCAGCACGAGAATTTCGCGCAGAATCATCGACGCGACGGTGGACTGCCGGGCGCCAAGCGCCACGCGGACACCGATTTCCCTGGTTCGCCGCGCGACGGTGTAGGACATCACGCCATACAGGCCAATCGCGGCGAGTAGCACCGCGAGTCCGCCGAAGAACGTGGACAGCTTCGCGATCAGCCGTTCGGACACTATTCTGTCGTCCACGAGCGCCTGAGCGGTCAAAAGTCTCAGGATCTGCAACTTTGGATCGAAGCGCTGAATCTCAGCGCGGATCGGACCGAAAAGCGCGGTGTTCACGGCGGCCCGGATCTCGAAGTTCACCGTCGTGAGGCCATCGATCGGCTGGAGATATGAGACGTAGAAACGCCGCACCGGCTTGTTGCGCAGATCGTGATCCTGCGCGTCATGCGCCACGCCCACGATCTCCAGCGACACGTCGCTCGGCCCCTTGACCTGGATGTGCCTGCCAATCGGACTCTCGTTCGGAAAATAGAAGCGCGCCATGGTGTCGTTGATGATCGTGACGCGTCGGGCGCCCGGCGCGTCCCGCTCCGTGAAATCCCGGCCAAGTACCAGCGGAATCCCGACGTTCGTGAAATAGCCGGGCCCGGCCTGATCGAATCGTGCATTTCGGTCATCATCGGACGCGGGCTTGAAACCTTCGATGTCAATCGCCGTACCAGATTCCGTTCCACTGAACAGGCCGTTCTCAGAGACCGTCACTGTTCGAACGCCCGGGAGAGCAGCGAGCCGATGCATCAGTTCGACGCACGCGCGCCCGATATCGTCTCACTTATAAGGCATACTGGACATTCCAATCGTTTCCGCGATACATGAGCGATAACCGATCGGTTGGATCGGCGGTGACGATCCAGGCCGCGAACTCCCGGGAGGAGAATGTTGCTCCCACTCTCGCCGGCGGCTGGAACACCGCCAGGAGCAGGACCAGGACAACCAGCCAGGGACAACGATTCGAGGCACCATTACCCCATCTTCTCCTCGGTCGGCGCGCGGCGAAATGGAGCGGGTCTCGTAGGTTTTGCAATTCCCGGTAGTAATAGAGCGGGGTCGGCCGTTTTCGCGTGAATTTCAGTTTCTTGAGAAACGCGAGTTCCTCCGCGGTCGCATCGCCCCTCAAGGAGGGATCCTGAAGGAAGGCCTGAAGCCCTGGCTCTTCGTCAACCGGTGGAGCGGGTTCGCGTTCCACAAACTCGAATTTCTTCGGGTGCCCAGGCGCCAGGCGGCGGTTCAGGACAATCTCCATTCCGAACGTCGCGAGGTCGATGTCCCACGATTCAATCAGCGGATCCAAGAACGTGACGCAGTTTTCGGCCGAGACGTTGAAGATGTCCGTCTCCAGGATATCAAGCACCATGACGCGGATTTGCTTATAGCTTCGGTCGCTGAGTCGAGCGACGAGGCGGAGCCAGTTCTTATCGTTCAATTCCTCGTTCGTCACTCGCTTGACGACGTCCAGCAGCTTCTGGGTGACGAGGCGTTCGAGAGCGCCAAAGGGCTCCTTCTCGAACATCGCACGGATGGGTTGCACCTTCCCTGGTGCACACTTGCGGAGAATCAACTCCCGCATTTCCTTGAACAAAGGCGCGGGCGCGTCCGCCAGCTTTCTCTTCAAAGCGTCCGTGCGGATGAGATCGGCAAGGGTGGCTAACTTCCCGGCGGGAAGCCGCAAGAAGGCCTCCATCTTGTCGTAAATATCGGTCCGCTCGGGCGCTGGGGGCGCTTTCTTGCCTGTCAACAATTGGGAAATGTAGGACTCCGTCACCTCGGCGGCCGCAGCCAGATCCCTCTGCTCGGTTCCCAATTCTCTGAGCCGGTGGCGGATGAGGAGCGGGAAATCCATGAAGTTATTTCCTCCAATTTAGTTAACTCACACTGATTAATCATACGGCGTACCTGTCGAATTATCTCACGTTCTGCTTGACATCTAAAGTGAATTAACCCATTATGGTTAACAGGATTGCGGGTTGACCCGCAGTCTCCAGATTATCTGAACTAAGGCAGGTTGTCCGGTTCCCCTTCTTCTTAGGCACGCCAACCCAGGGGGTTGCCATGTTTGCTCGCAGTGTTTCTTTCCATCTCAAGCCGGGTCGCGCCGCAGAGTTCACCCAGCTCCTCGACAAGGACATCATTCCCATTCTCCGGAAGCAGAAGGGCTTCCAGGACGAAATCGCGTTAGTCGCCCCGGCCGGTGCGGACGCGGTCGCCATCAGTGTGTGGGATCTGAAAGAAAACGCGGACACGTATGCCCGCGCCGCGTATCCCGGTGTGCTCAAGGCGCTCGCGCGGGTGGTAGAGGGTACGCCTCAGGTGCAGACGTATGAGGTGTCCAATTCGACCTTCCACAAGATCGCCGCTCGCGCGACGGCATGAAGCCGACACGTCGGGTTCGTCCGGTCGGGGCGGCCACGGCCGCCCGACTCCGTGATCGGCGGGGACGTCCCGCCGCGACTGTATTACGCAGGAGAGGAGAATCATCATGACTATCGTTCGTTGGGATTCGGTCCGGGACATGGGCGCGCGCGAGGAGCAGTTGGGCCGGATGCTCGCGAGCTTCTACGGCCGTCCTCAAGAAGACCTCACCCGCGGCGCGTGGGTGCCGGCGGTCGACATTTACAGTAACGGCCAGCACGAGCTGGTGCTGAAGGCCGAGCTGCCCGACATGAAGGAGGAGCAGATCGAGCTGACGGTTGAAGACAACACACTCACGCTGCGTGGCGAGAAGAAGCTCGACACGGAAGTCACGGAGGAGCAGTTCCATCGCATCGAGCGCAGTTATGGCTCGTTCGCGCGGACGTTCGCGCTGCCGCCGACGGTCGATGCTGGCAAGGTCAGCGCCGAGTACAAGGCCGGCGTGCTAACGGTCCGGCTGCCGCTGCGCGAGGAAGCCAAGCCCAAACAGATCAAGGTCGCAGTAGCCGCCGCGTAAGTCACTGCAGCGAGGAGTTGGTCCGGGCGGGGCGGCCATGGCCGCCCTCGCCCCTTATCGTTCGCAGACCAATGAAAAGGACCAGCGTAGCCATCATGGTCTGCATCACGTGACGCGCCGCGCACGGGTCGATGACCCGTTCGAGCGGACCGAAGCCTGTCAGGTCCCCGAAGGAGGACCCACATGATTAACGCTCGCATTCTCGCAACGTCCATCGCTTGGGTCGCGATTTCGACGCCGTTGATCTCTGCCCAAGATCTGTCCAGGTACCGGGAGTTTCAATTAGGCATGAGCCTGGTCGCGGTCGCGCAACAGGCCGGCATCACGCCTGAGGGACGTGTGCTCCATCCGCGTCCGAAACTGATTGAAGAACTGATGTGGCTGCCCCCACGGGTTCGCGGCTCTTCACCGGAAGCTGACTCGGTTAGGAAAGTCCTCTTCAGTGGTTACAACGGCCAGCTTTTTCGAATCGTGGTCACTTACGACCGAGGCAGGACCGAAGGGCTGACGGCTGAAGACATGGTCGAAGCGATTTCGGCGAAGTACGGACTTGCAGCGCTGACTAGCACCGAGATCAGGCCGTCGTTGTCCTGGGTCTCCAACGACCGCGACACGATCCTGGCGCATTGGGAAGACTCGCAGTACTGCCTCAACCTCACGTCCTCCGACCCATCCACCTTTGGGTTGGTGGTGTATTCAAAGCGGCTGGATGCGTTGGCCCGGGCCGCTACCGTCGAAGCGATCGGGCTTCACGAGCAAGAGGCTCCCCAACGAGAAATCGAACGTCAACAGAATCAAACTGAGGAGAACCGCGTCAAGCAAGAGACGGCCAGGCGAGTGAACAAGGCGACCTTTCGACCCTAACGCTTCTGCCAGGCGGCTGCTGCGTGCGTCCATCGCACTTCACACGCCGACGCTCGAAGGCGATTAGCAACTCGGCGTGAATACCATCACCAAGGCCCCCGAGGAGCCAATGCGCTGGATCGCTGCAGGAGCAGAGGACATGAGCCTTCGTGCGGTCGTAGTGCTGTTCATCCTAGGCGGCCTTGTGGCGGCGGCACTGGTCTCGATCGCTGGCGTGAAACGATGGAATATCACGAGCGCGACGACCACGGTTGACGTGGGCGCGGGCGCGGTCGCGGCGTCCGACGCACGCGATCTGATACGGATGGATACCGACAAGGGATGACGCGTCGTCGGCGGAACGGGAGAGGGATGGCGATGCGAGTTGCGCCCGCCCTCCATAAAGCCTTCCGTTAACGACGCCGCGCTACCTGCGATGGCACCGAGTGGTCTCTCTCAAGAGAGGGTGTATCGTGGAAAACCGCTTTCAGTTGGTCGGCTACGCAGTGGCAACGGTCGTGGGGCTGTGCATCGCGGCATCCCTGTTATCGCCTGTCGCGCCGCTCCTCTTTGAGCATGACACTGCGCCAGGGCCGCGGAAGCGCGCCTGATGACTCTGCTCCTTTGGCTGTCTGGAGCGGCCGTCGCACTCATAGTCTGGATGTACGGCCATCGGCCTCTCCCTGCAGACGATCTCGGCACGGTCAGCGCGCAATGGCTCCAGGATTATCGCCGCGAAACGCACCAGGACGGTTGACTTGTCGCGGCCATCGCTCACGTCGGACGCACGCAGTAGCGCGTCAGTCCTCCGAAACGTGAATCGCGAAAGGCTGACCGTTCTCAGCTCATCGCATCCCAGGCGTCCTTCTGGAGCTGCTTGATGAAGTCCTCGGTCTCCTTCGGGTGGACGTTCCGGAACTTCGGGCTGTCGGCGAGCAGGACATCCACGATGACGTCCACCATTGACTGAGGATCGAGCTGATTGGCGAGCGCCTCTGCGACCCCGGCGAAGGCTTCCGGCCGGGTGAAGTTCCTGCCCGGGTCATACCAGCGCGACATCGCATCCACGCCGCGATCGTTGAAACCGGTGCCGAAGACCCCGGGATTGATCGTGGCGACCTTCACGCCGAACCACGCCAGCTCCTCTTTCATGCCTTCGGCGATGGCTTCGATGGCGTGCTTGGTCGCGCAGTACCCGGCGACGTACGGAACCGTCCACAGCCCGCCCATCGACGAGTTGAACACGATCTTTCCACTTTGCTTCGCCACCATCTTCCGCGCGAAGACCTGCGCAAGCGCCACGGGAGACAGCACATTGACGTCGAACATGTACCGCAGGAGATCCAAGGGCTGCTCGGCGATGGGTCCCGCTTCCATGACCCCTGCGTTGCTGAACAGCACGTCGACATCCCACTTGCTCGCGTTCTGACGATCGCGCTCGTTCGTCACGTCGAGCCTGTCCACCTCGATGGCGAGGTTCTGCGCCTGGGCCTCCTTCTTCAAAGTTGTAACCTGCGGCCAGATCTCCGCGGTCGCGATGACGTGATGGCCCCGACGCGCCAGATCGAGGGCGGCCAGCTTGCCGAAGCCGCTCCCGGCACCAGTGATTAGTATCGTTTTCGCCACGGTCACGAGCTCCTTGTGATGGAGGTGTCTTCGACGAGGTCGGACTATTGCCCGGGCGCGGTCACCACGGTGCCGGCTTTCATGACGAACTTTACCCGGTGAAGGGCTTGCAGCACCTCGGCCAGCGGCATTCCTTCACTCGCCAGCGCTTCCAGCATCGTCAGGTTCGCTCACCGCGCGTTTTGCCCGGATACCTCATCCACATGTCGGAGCCTGCTACGATTCGTACACCTGACTTAAGGGCCCGCTGCAGGGATGCCCGTGATTTTTCCAGGTAGCCGCGCACGGCGGCAGCCTCGGCCTCCTGAGGCGTGCCGCGATAACTTGGGAGATAGATGTCGCGCAGCGTTTGGGCGGTCCAGTGTGTCGCCACCAGGAAGACACCGTACCGTGCCATCGCCTGGAACGTCGCATCGGTCGCCTCGTCTCCATGTTCGACGGAGTCGACACCTCCCTGGATCGCCACCTGGATGGCCTGATCGCTCGTGGCATGCGCCGCAATCCGGACGTTCACGCGGTGAGCTTCGTCTACGATCGCCTTGACTTCGGCTGCATCGAGTACGCGCTTCCGGTCGTCCACGACGACCTTGATCACATCCGCCCCGGCCAGCAACGCTTCGCGGACCGCGCGGCGTGCCTCTCGACGCCGCTGACGGGCAGGAACTCGTGGTGGAGGAGCGCCTCCGATCCTTCGACTTTCAGGACGACCGCCTGGCCACCCGGCGGAGTGATCTTCCGCGTGGCCGCCAGCACGCGCGGTCCTTGTACCCACCCCGCTGCGATGGCGTCCCGAAGCGCCGCGTCGCCATCCGGCCCCGAGTGTTCGACGTTGCGCACCGTCGTAAAGCCCGCCTCGAGGAGCTGTCGCGCGTTCGATGCGCCGAGCAGCGCGCGCGAGGAAGGACCGCGGAGAACGGTGATGGCGATCGCATCGCCCGCGCTCCAACTGCCCTCCATCGCGTCGAGCAGGTGCGCGTGCGCATCGATCAACCCAGGCATCACTGTCGCCGTGCCCAGATCGACGACGCGGGCGGTTTGAGGTGCTGTGGCACGGATTTCGGAGTAGGGGCCGACTGCAGTGATCAGACCGCTGGTGATCAACAGTCCTTGATCGGAACGATACGTGCCCGACCGGACGTCGAGCAGACGCTGGGCGCGGAGCAGCGTCGGGACAACGGGCTCCTGCGCATCCGCGGTCGCGAGCGCGAGCAGCTGCAAAGCGGTAACGATGGATCGGAGCATCTGTTAGCGATCCCTGTAGTTCTTGGTCCCTGGTCCTTCGTGCTTGGTGAGCCCAAGCACCACCCACCAAGGACCAAGCACCAAGGACCAAGCACTTGGTCTCCGACAGAATACTAGTGGTCCGCATGCCGGGATGTTAAAATGGTGAGTTGATTGCGCCGGTGACAGACCAGTCCTTCATGCGGGCGGCGCTCGAACAGGCGCATGAGGCGGGGCGTCGCGGCGAGGTGCCGGTCGGCGCCGTCGTCGTCTCGGAGGAGTCGGTCGTCGGGGTCGGGTTCAACCAGCCCATTGGCGCGATGGATCCGACCGCGCACGCGGAGATCGTCGCGCTCCGCGACGCGGCCCGGCGTCTCGGAAACTACCGCTTGACCGGTGCCACGCTGTTCGTGACGATCGAGCCGTGCCAGATGTGCGTCGGTGCCATGGTCCACGCACGGATCTGGAAGCAGAATGCCGGACCCTCATCCAGGCATTCTTCAAGAATCGGCGATCGGGTGATCGGGTGAACGGCGATCTATAATCGGATGATCGCGCGATCGGATGATCGCCGATCGCGCGATGAGCCATCACCCGATTGCAGGATCGCAGATCTTAGGAGAGGTACCGAAGTGGTCGTAACGGGGGCGCCTCGAAAGCGTCTTGCCGGGTAACCGGCACGGGGGTTCGAATCCCTCCCTCTCCGCCATATCCTTATTGCGAAGCGGCCGATTGCCAGCTCACCCGATCGCAAGATCGCCGATTCTTTCATCTTGCATTCCGCGTTGACCGGTCCATAAGCTGAAGCCATGGGACTTGCCCAATGGATGCGCGTGCTCGACACCATCGGCGGGCTGGCGCAGATGACGAGTCGGTTCCGGCGCGGAACCGATCTCGAGCCCTCGATGGGCCCCGGCCCCGGCGTCGGCGGTCAGCTCGAGGCACGCCTGGCCGGGGTCGTCGTCGCCGCGTTGAAGGAGGCCTTCGATCGCGACCGGGCGCGGCTCGACCTCGAGCGGTCGCAGATGGATGCGGAACATCACCGCGCCGAGGAAGCGCTTCGAGCGGAGCTGCGGCGTCAAGCGGCGGACCGCGCGCTCAGCCAACTCCGGCTCGTCGCGGTGATGGCGCTCGGCACGTGGATGCTGTCGGCCGCGCTCGGCGTCTGGCTCCCCGGCATGCGCGACGGGACGCCGCGGATGCTCCTGGGCGCCGGCTGGCTGGTGGCCATCGCGGCGCTCGGCTGCGCCTTTGCGGGCTGGCAGCACGTGTCGGCGTGGTCGGCCGTCGTCCGCGGAGGCCCAGAAGCGGCGCATCATCCGGCGGCCGCCGCCGCCCCCTGGCTGTTGCTCGGCGCGCTGGCGCTCAGCGGCGCCAGCCTGTTGTGGGCCCTGTGATTCCCGCGCCATCCGCGAGCGTCTGTTGAATCACCATCCACGTCGACACCGGGCGCATGCCCCTGCCTGCAAGTCATCGCGATGATCATTGTTTACGGCGCAGACTGGTGCGAAGACACGCGGCGCTCGCTGCGGCACCTTCGGCGGCTGGGCGTCGCCAGCTACTACGTCAACATCGATGAGGACCTCGATGCCCTCGACCGCGCGAAGTCGCTCAACGCCGGCCGGCGGCGCACGCCGACGATCGACCTTGGCGTCGGAGGGGCCGCGCTCGTCGAACCGGATAACGACACGCTGACGGCTGCGCTGGTCGAGATGCAGATGCTGACCGTCGAGGACGTGGACGATCGCATGGACGTGCAGAACATCGGCGACGTCGAACGGATCGGCCGCACATTGGCTGGCCTCGCGCTGCTGGGGCTGGCGGCCGGCGCGCGCAGGGGCAGGCGGTGGCCGATCGCTCTCGTCGGAGCCGTCGTTGGCCTGACCGGCGTTGCGGGCTGCTGCCCGGCGTGCCACTTCGCCGGCGTGACGTCGATTGGCGGCCCCGGGGATCACCCGGACGAAGCGTCGCGCACGCAATGGTTCGTGAAGCGGCCCACGCGTGAGATTCCGGGCGAGGCGTCGTGATGACCGGCGCTTCCGCAGAGGCCGATCTCTACGCGATAGCTGAAGCGAGGCACCCCGATCCGTTTGCAGTCCTCGGCCCGCACGTGACTGAGCGCGGTCTGGCGATCCGCGTGATGCGGCCCGGGGCCGAGTCAGTGACCCTCACGCGGCGCGACGCGCCGGAAGTCCCGATGGTCAGGCGCCACGCCGCCGGCATCTTTGAAGCCGAAATCCCAGCTGTCAGGGAAATCATCGACTACCGCCTGCGGGTGACGTATCCCTTCGGTCACACGGTGGAGATCGACGATCCATACCGATATGGACGCGTGATCTCGGACTACGATCTCTACCTCTTTACCGAAGGCCGGCATACCCGGATTTACGATCGCCTCGGCGCCCATCACCTGCGTCTCGGGGAGGCGGACGGCGTGCATTTCGGCGTCTGGGCCCCCAACGCAGTGCGCGTCAGCGTGGTCGGGGAGTTCAACGGCTGGGACGGGCGGGTTCACCCGATGCGGCTGCTCGGCCCCACGGGTGTGTGGGAAATCTTCGTCCCCGAGGCGCGGTTGGGTCACCGCTACAAACTGGAGCTCCTCAGCCGAACCGGCGAGGTGCTCCTCAAGTCCGATCCTTTCGGCGTCGAGTTCGAAGTCACGCCGCTGTCTGCATCCATCGTCGCGAACCCCGTACATGTCTGGAAAGACGACGAGTGGATGGAGGGGCGGGAGCGTGCCGGCTCGTGGTTCGACCGGCCAATGGCGGTCTACGAGGTGCACCTCGGCTCGTGGGCGCGCGTACCTGAAGAAGGATACCGGTTCCTGACGTATCGCGAGCTCGCCGCGCAGCTGATTCCCTACGTCAAGCAGATGGGCTACACCCACATCGAGCTGCTGCCGGTGATGGAGCACCCGTTCTCCGGCTCGTGGGGATATCAGGTCATCGGGTTTTATGCGCCGACGAGTCGCTTCGGCCCGCCGCAGGATTTCAAGTTCTTCGTCGACTCCTGCCACCAGCACGGCATCGGGATCATTCTCGATTGGGTGCCGGGGCATTTCCCGAAAGATGCCCACGGGCTCGCGCGGTTCGACGGCACATCGCTGTTCGAGCACGCCGATCCACGACAGGGTGAGCACCGCGACTGGGGCACGCTGATCTTCAACTACGGCCGCAACGAAGTTCGAAACTTCCTGCTCGCCAATGCGCTCTTCTGGCTGCACGAGTACCACGTCGACGGTGTGCGCGTCGATGCGGTGGCCTCGATGCTGTATCTCGACTACTCCAGAAAGGAAGGCGAGTGGGTGCCGAACCGGTTCGGCGGCCGCGAGAATCTGGACGCGGTCGAGTTCCTGCGGCAGCTCAACACCCTGACCCACGGCGAACAGGTAGGGTCGATCACGGTTGCGGAAGAATCGACGTCATGGCCCTCCGTCAGCCGGCCGACGTATCTGGGCGGTCTCGGATTCACGTACAAGTGGAACATGGGGTGGATGAACGACATCCTGGAATACGTGCACCAGGATCCGGTTCATCGGAGGTGGCACCACCGCCATCTGACGTTCTCAATGATGTACGCGTGGTCCGAGAACTTCATCCTGCCGTTCTCGCACGACGAGGTTGTGCACGGAAAAGGGTCGATGTTCGCCAAGATTCCGGGCGACGAGTGGCAGAAGGCGGCGACCCTCCGTGCGCTCTACGGGTTCATGTACGCGCACCCCGGCAAGAAGCTGATGTTCATGGGGTGCGAGTTCGGGCAACGGCGGGAGTGGAACCACGATGTCAGCCTCGATTGGCACCTGCTCGACGCGCCACTGCACGGGGGACTCAGACGGTTCGTCCGCGATCTGAACCACGCATACTCATCCGAGCCATCGCTGCACCAGGTGGACTTCGATCCCTCGGGCTTCACCTGGATCGACTGTAACGACAACGAGAACAGCGTCGTTGCTTTCCTGCGGCGGGCCAGGACTCCGGGGGACTTCGTCGTCGCGGTGGTGAATTTCACACCCGTCATCCGAGACGGCTACCGCATCGGCGTCCCGCGGGACGGCGCGTACATCGAGGTCATGAACAGTGATGCGGGCGCGTACGGGGGAAGCAATCACGGCAATCGCGGCATTGTCTTTACCGAGCCGATCGCCTCGCACGGCCACCAGGACTCGCTGCGCCTGAGCCTGCCGCCGCTGGGATTCCTGCTCCTCAAGCCCGGCGGATGATGGCAGAACCACCGTGCGGAACCTATCGTGCAGAACTCATTGCCTCTATCCGCTTCCATTCGTCGTCGGTCACCGGCATCACGGACAGCCTGGACATCCGAACGAGCGCGAATGACGCGAATGCCTTGTCGGCCTTGACGGCGGCAAGCGTCACCGGCGGCTTCAACTTCTTCAGACGACCGCCTTCTCGCTGCCGGTGTGATAAAAAAAGATGCGGTCACCTTTTTTCACCGACCGCAGGTTCTTTTGAGCCAGCGGGTTCCGCACGCCAGTCCAGGATGTCTTCCCGTCGCGGGCGAGGTCGTCATAGCTGTAGTTCGCCGGTTCCTCTTTGAACAGCCACTGCATGGCCGCAGATTATAGCTGGGAGGCGCTCCGGCTGAAGGACCGCATCAAGCCGGGCGTGCGCGTGCTATTCGTCGGGATCAACCCGGGCGTCCGATCCGCCGTCACGGGACATCACTTCGCGGGCTATTCCAACCGGTTCTGGAAGCTCCTGTACGAATCGCAGCTCGTCCCGGAACCGATCACATTCGAAGACGACGGCCGCTTGTGTGAATGGGGTTTCGGGATCACGAACCTGATTGCGCGTCCGAGCCCGGGAATCGACGTGTTGCGTCCCTTGGAATATACCGAGGGCTGGAAGGTGCTCGAGCGGAAGATCCGGCGGTTTCGACCGGCTGTCGTGGCGCTGGTAGGTGTGACGGTGTATCGCGCCATCCTGCCGCTCATCGACGGGGCCGTCAAACCTGCTCCCGGAACGCCGGTGCTCGGACCCCAGCCGCTTACCGTACACGGCGCACGCCTCTTCGTGCTGCCGAACCCCAGCGGCCGCAACGCGAACTTCAGCCACGCGGAAATGCTCGCCGCGTTCAGGAGACTAAGGCAGGAGGTAGGAGGCAGGAGGTAGGAGGCAGGAGGTAGGAGGCAGGAGGTAGGAGGTAGGAGGCAGGAGAGCAGCTGGGAACGGGAAGCTGGAAGCTGGAAGCGTGATAGCGTTACAGGATGTCAGCACGGAACGGCGACAAGTCGCGATTCCAGATCAACCGCAAACGCGCCGTCCTCCGGCGCGCCGCGACCCGGGCGCTGCTCGCCGCCGGAGCGACGGCGTCTCCGACGGCCAACAAGCGACCCGCCAAAGCAAAAACGACACCCCCGCGCTGAATCCGCGTGCGGCACCATCCGTGCGGAACCCTTCGTGCGGAACCTGTTCATGCGTGAACCCCCGGCGCCTCGTGACCGGTGCGTTGCACGTACTCGACGTACGACCCCGGATACGCGTGCGGCTGCGTCTCCGTACCGCTTTCGCCTCCGAGCTCCAGCACGCGGCTGCTGAGGCCGCGCAGGAACATCCGGTCGTGCGAGACGAACAGCATCGTGCCTTCGAACGTGCCAAGCGCCTCGACCAGCATCTCCTTGGTCGCCAGGTCGAGATGGTTGGTCGGCTCGTCCAGCACGAGGAAATTCGGCGGGTCGAGCAGCATGCGCGCCATCACGAGGCGCGTCTTCTCTCCACCGGATAGCGCGCGTATCCGCTTCTCCACGTCGTCGCCGGAGAACTGGAATGCACCGAGGAGGTTCCGGAGCACGCCTGTCGACTCGTGGGGAAAGTCCTTCTCGATCTGCTCCCACACCGTCAGGTCGGGATCGAGCAGCTCCAGCGCCTGCTGCGCGAAGTAGCCCATCTTCAAGCTGGCACCGAGACGGATCACGCCGGAGTCCGGCGCGAGAACGCCGGCGACCATTTTGAGCAGCGTTGTCTTACCGGCGCCGTTCCTTCCCATCACGCACCACCGCTCACCGCGCCGGAGCGTCAGCGTCACGCCGCCGTGGACGACACGCCTTCCGTATGCTTTGGTGACATCCTCGAGGACCGCCACCTGTTCGCCGGAACGCGGTGGCTGGCGGAAGGTGAACGTCACGACCCGCCGTTTTTTCGGGAGCTCGATTTTCTCGATCTTCTCGAGCGCTTTCACCCGGCTCTGCACCTGCGCCGCCTTGGCCGCGTGCGCCGCGAAGCGATCGATGAATCGCTGCTCCTTGGCCAGCATTGCCTGCTGGCGCGCGTACGCCGCCTCGCGGTTCGTCTCACGTATCGCGCGCTCGCGCTCGTAGAAATCATAATTGCCCGAGTACGCGATGATCTCGCCGCCGTCGATCTCCGCGATGCGCGTGACGATGCGGTTCATGAACTCGCGATCGTGAGAGGTCATGAGCAGCGCAGCAGGCAGTGATTTCAGGAAGGCCTCGAGCCAGATGATCGACTCGATGTCCAGATGGTTGGTCGGCTCGTCCATCAACAGGACGTCGGACCGGCCGAGGAGCACACGCGCCATGGCGACGCGCATTTTCCAACCGCCGGAAAGGTCGCCGACATCGCCGTCAATCCGCTCGTTGTCGAAGCCGAGCCCGTGCAGCACCTCGCGCGCCTGGCTCTCGAGCGCGTACCCGCCGAGGTGCTCGTATTCCTCCTGGACCTCGCCGAAGCGCGAGAGGATCTTGTCGAGGTCTCCGGCGCGCGCCGGGTCGGACATCGCGTGCTGCAGCTCTTCGAGCTCATGGTGGAGACCACCCACGCGGCCGCTGCCCGCAATCGCCTCGTCCAGGACGCTGCGGCCGGCCATTTCCTCGACGTCCTGACGGAAGTAGCCGATCGTCAGTTTCCTGGGGACGGAGACTTCTCCCTCGTCGGGCGCCTCCTCTCCGGCAATCATCCGGAAAAGCGTGGTCTTGCCGGCGCCGTTCGGTCCCACAAGACCAACCTTCTCTCCAGCGTTGAGCTGGAAGGACGCATCGACGAAGAGAATCTGCCGCCCGTACTGTTTGATGATGCGCGAAAACGCAATCATGGGGAATCCAGCGTAGCACGTCGTTGCTGGCGTCTCGCGCCGGCGTTTCGTTGACACTGCGGCGCGCGCCGCTTATTCTGAAAATCTTGTCCACGACAGCCGACCCGACGCGACGTTCCATCGGCCGATATACCGTCACCGGAGTACTCGGGGAAGGCGGCATGGGTGTCGTCTATGCGGCGCACGACGATCGGCTGTCGCGTCCGCTCGCGATCAAGATGGTCCGTCAGGCCGCCGGTGACAGCTTCGGCCGCGAGCGGCTGAGCCGCGAGGCGCGGGCCGCGGCCAGCATCAACCATCCGTCAATTTGCCAGTTGTACGAGATCGGGGAGGAAGACGGCGAGATCTTCCTCGCCATGGAGCTCCTGCAGGGGGAGTCGCTCGCCGCCCGCATAGCCCGCGGGCCGATGTCGGTGCCCGATGTCGTCTCCACCGCGCTTGGGATGCTCGCCGGTCTCGATGCGCTTCACGGAGCCGGCCTGGCGCACCGCGATCTCAAGCCGTCCAACGTGTTTCTCACACCGCACGGCGTGAAGCTGCTCGACTTCGGTCTGGCCCGGGAAGTGGACGCAGTGGCCGGCAGCACGCAGGTCCTGCTGACCACGCCGGGCACGATCGTCGGCACACCGCAATACGTGGCGCCGGAAATGTTGCGCGGCGAAGGGATCGATCCCCGCAGCGATGTGTTCGCCGCGGGCGCGGTGATCTACGAGATGCTCGCAGGCCGTCCCCCTTTCGCCGGCCGAACAGCCGTCGAGCTGTTCCACGCGATCTGCTACGAACAGCCGCCCGTCCTCACCGGCGAGCCCGCCATCATGGCGCTCGATCGCGTCATCAACCGGGCGCTCGCGAAGGCGCCGCAGGACCGGTATCAGACCGCGGATGCGCTCGCGCAGGAGCTCCGGGCTGCTCTGCTGCTGGCGGGCACGCAGGGGGGCGGTGCTGCGCGAGCGGTCACCCGCCTCGTCGCGCTGCCGCTGCGGATCCTCCGGCCGGATCCCGAAACGGATTTTCTCGCCTTCAGTCTTCCCGATGCCGTCACCAGCTCGTTGTCGGGCCTGCAGAGCGTCGTTTTGCGCTCCAGCCTCGTGGCGGCCCGGGTCGCCGGGTCCACTCCCGACCTCAAGGCGATCGCCGCTGAGGCCGACGTAGACGTGGTGCTCGCGGGCACTCTGATGCGCGCGGGCGATCGATTGCGCGTGACGATGGAGTTGCTGGAGGCGCCGGCGGGAACGGTGTTGTGGTCCCACAGCGCGCAGGGGCCGGTCGGCGATCTGTTCGCGCTGCAGGACGACCTGACGCAGGGGATCGTCCAGGCGCTGGCGCTGCCGCTGACCGCGCGCGAGCAGAAGATGCTGCGCCACGACGTTCCGTCGACGCCGCGTGCATATGCACACTATCTGCGTGCGAATGAAGTCAGTTTGGAAACGCGCCAGTGGCGGGTCGCCCGCGATCTCTACCTCGAATGCATCGACGAAGACCCGCGCTACGCCCCGGCGTGGGCCGCGCTCGGCCGCATGTACCGGTTGATTGCCAAGTACCAGGAGGGGTCTGCACCCGACGGATATGCGCGGGCGGAAGCGGCGCTGAAGCGCGCGCTGGAGTTGAACCCCGATCTGTCCACCGCCGAGAACGTCTACGCGCATCTCGAAGTCGACCTCGGACGCGCCTCGGAGGCGATGACGAGGCTCGTGCGGCTCGCCGCCACGCGGAGCGCGGACCCGGAGCTCTTCGCCGGGCTCGTGCATGCGTGCCGCTACTGCGGCCTGTTACGGGCGTCGCTCGCGGCGTTCGAGCGTGCGCAGCGTCTCGATCCCGGCATCCGTGCGAGCATCGCGCACACGTGGTTCATGCTTGGGGATTACGAGCGAGTGATCGAGGTCGAGAGGGAAGGCATTCCTTACGTGCGCAACGTCGCGTTGATGATGATGGGCCGCCGAGAGGAGGCGCTCGTCTCACTGCGGGGCATCGACGATCGTACGCCGGGCCTGCTGACCTCGTTCACCTCGTCGCTCCGGCACATGCTCGAGGGAAACGTCGAGGAGAGCCGTGCGGCGCTCCAGCCGATCCGGGAGGCGAAGGATCCGGAGGCGCGGTTTTACCTTGCGCGCCAGCTCTCACACATCGGCGATACGTCCAGTGCGCTCGACGTCCTGCGCGGTGTCGTCAGGGACGGCTTTTTCTGCCTGCCCGCGATGGTCCGCGATCCCTGGCTCGATCCCCTGCGGGCGCTGCCCGACTTCAACGAAATCCTCACACTGGCCGAAGAGCGGCACCGCGCCGCCATCGTCAGCTTCCTCACCTCAGGGGGCGACCGCGTGCTGGGCGTGAATCATCCCGCGCAGTAAGTCAACGCCACTTTCCACGGCTCCGCGGCGGATGCGGGCATCCTGCGATATCCTGAACGGCGTGTCCTTACGCCGCTGGCTCGGCCTCACTGAGCGGCCGTCCGTCCCCTCGGTGGACAGCCTCGTCGAAATCGAGCGCGAGCTGGAGAATCTGGAGCCAGCGCGCGCGCGTTATCTCGCCTGCTTTGCGTACATCCTCAGCCGGGCGGCGCGGGCCGATTATTCAATCAGCGACGTCGAGTCGCGCGCCATGGAGGCGATCGTCACCGAGCGCGGCGGCATCCCGCTCGAGCAGGCGCGCGTCATTCTGAAAATCGCCAAGGCGACCGGACTGCGGATAGGCGGCACCGACGATTTTCTGGTGACGCGCGAGTTCGACCGTGTCGCCGATCGGCAGGGCAAGGTCGCCCTGCTCGAGTGCCTTTTCGCCGTCTCCGCATCGGACCAGTCGATCGGCACCGTCGAGGACAACGAGATCCGGCGCATCGCGACCGAGCTGAAACTCGAGCACAGCGACTTCATCGCAGCCCGCGCGGCACACCTGCGTCACTTCGAGGTGTTGCGGAACAGAAAAGAAGAAAACAAGCAGTGACTGCCACGCAGATGAAAAGGCTTTTTCACATCACCGTCGCCATCTTTCTGGCGGCGGCTGGCGCCGCTCACGGCCAGCGCACTTCGGAGTCCGGCGCGCACTGGCCGCAGTGGCGCGGCCCGTCCCACACGGGTGTCGCACGCGGCGATGCGCCCGTGAAATGGGATGACTCGACGAATGTGCGCTGGAAGATCGAGATCCCCGGTCGCGGTTTTTCGACCCCTGTCATCTGGGGGGACCGAATCTTCCTCACGACCGCAGTTCCGACGGGGAAGGGCAGCGCCCCGGCGCCGGCGGAAGGCGGATCCGGGAGAGGAGCGGGCGGCGGCGCGGCGGTCGGAGAAGAGCAGCGGTTCGAGGTGATGGCCATCGACCGTCGCAGCGGCAAAGTCGTGTGGCAGCGCACGGCGACGACTGCAGTGCCGCACGAGGGATATCACC
>JAIVJE010000326.1 GCA_020200195.1 Acidobacteriota bacterium
GCTCATGGCATAACGCAGGGCGTCCTCCACTTTGACTGTCCTGCTCTTGACCGCTCTCCCGTCGCCGCCCAGGCTCTTCATGCCGATTGCAGCGATGCGCTTGCGCGCGAGAACCGGCAGCACACGCGCTTCGAAGCTGCGGAACGACGCATCGAAGCCGTTCAACGGAAGCTGGCAACTATCGAAGGGAAACCCGTGCGACAGCATCTGAAGGTGAATCTCCGGATCCTTGTGGCCGGTGAAACCGAGGTATCGAACCTTCCCCTGTTTCCGCGCCTTCTCGAGCGCGTCGACGACGCCGCCGCGCGCGAAGTGACGTTCCGGATCGTTGTAATAAACGCACTCGTGGATCTGCCACAGATCGAGATAGTCGGTCTGAAGCCGCCTGAGCGACTGCTCCAGTTGTCGCATCGCCGTCCGCGCGTCCCGACCGTGTGTGCAGACCTTGGTCATGAGAAACACGCGCTCACGACGGCCTTTGAGCGCCTTTCCCATCCGGATCTCGCTGGCGCCGTCGTGATACTCCCAGGCGTTGTCCATGAAGGTAATGCCGCCGTCCACCGCGGTCCGCACGATCTGGATGGCCTCGCGCTCGGTTCCGACGGAGCCGAGGTGATACCCGCCCAGGCCCAGGATAGAAACTGTGTCGTGGTGCCGGCCGAACGGCCGGTTTGCGACTTCACCATTCTGAGCCATGGTGTTACCCCTCCTTGCGGCGGGATTGCCATGCCGCACGCCCGATAAAGAACGGTCCGAGCCGATCGAGATACAGCGATGTCTGCTGCGTCTTGCGCATCTCCTGCACGACGGCGGAAAGCGGAAAGAGGTCTTTGCCTATCAGACCGATGACGAAATCGTTGTCGTGCGCATCGAGCCCGTGACACGCCAGGCGGACGTCGTGCGCGTAGTCGGCGGCGCCGAAGCTCTTTCCTATTGCGCCGTGTTCGGCAAGGATGGTGCGCTGCTGATCAGGCGGGAGCTGCGCAAACGCACCGTTGCGCCTCAGTGGGTACCAGATCGCCCACCGCCATTCCGGATTGAGCACCGTGCGCAAGGGACGCTTGATGAGCACGTCCCGCAGATCGGGTTCGTAGCCGAGCGAGTACGTCCGTCCGAACATCGTGAACGCCGGTTTGAGCGTCAGTTCGGCCATCGGCCCTGCGACGATCACCGGCCGCACGACGTCGACGAACGACGCCGGATCCTGGCTGACGGTCAGAACGCCGACGCCCTGGGGATCGTTCACGTCTTCGTAGACAACCACGTCCACGCCGGCGTTCGCGAGATGCCCGATGACGGCTGCGGTATCGCGGCAGCCGCTGAATACCATCAATTGCATGAAGAGGCGCTCGTCGGAACGCTGAGGCGCGCCGTCTCGGAGTCCCCCTTTTTCACTCAGATCCGGCGGCTCGAGTCGGGCCCGGCGATCGTCACTCATGTGTGTCGTTATCACTCGCGGCGACGGCCGCGGTCAAGCCAGTGCCGTTTCGGCTATCATCTTCGCCCATGACGACTGATCCTCGCCAGGCGGCGGAAAGCCGTGTCAAGGATTTGATTGCGCTGCTGCGGGCGCAGCCGGCGACTCCGGAACTGGAGGGGCTGATCGGAGAAGCGGAGTCGCTCGAGCGCGCGGTTCGCGCCTTCCATATGGAAGGTATACGGTTCGGGATGTACAACGTGGATCGCCTGATGACGCGCGGAGGTCTTGTCCTTCCGGACGCCGCAACGTCCGTTTTGGCTGGCGTGCGACGAGAACTTGAAGCTGCCGGGTTCCACACGCGCTCACATCAGGCCCCGACCTGATATAATGAGCGTTCCCCCAATGTCCAATCTTACTCATCTGTCGGATATCGATGCGCTCGACGCCGCTATCGCTGAGTCCCGCGAGCGTCCGGTCCTGCTCTTCAAGCACAGCCGCACCTGTGGAATCAGCTGCGAAGCGCTGGATGAGCTCCAGGCACACCTCGACGGCGCCGGGCGTGGTGCGGCGTGCAAGATGATCACCGTGCAAAGCCACCGAGATGTCTCGGACGAGGCTACAAGCCGGCTTGGAATCCGTCATGAAACGCCGCAGGCCATCCTGCTGCGCGACGGCGAGCCCGTCTGGAGTGCCTCGCACTTCCGAATCACCGCGGGGGCGCTGGCTCGGGTTGTCTAGCCAGCGGATCAGTCCCATAACCACGCAGCTCCCCTGACGCCGCTCGAGTCCCCGTGCTTTGCACGGACGAGGCGGGTCGAGACGGTATCCGAAAAGACGAACGCTTCCCACAGCTTGGGTACTCGGTCGTACAACCGGTCGATCTTGGACAGCCCGCCGCCCAGCACGATCACGTCCGGATCGAGGATGTTGATGACCGACGCAAGCGCACGCGCCATGCGGTTCTCGTAAAGGTCGAGTGTCTGAGCCGCGGAGGTATCACCCGCCGCCGCGCGTGCCGCGATCGCCTGGGCGTCGAGCGCCTCACCGTAATGACGCAAGTGATCCCGGGTCATGCCCGGCCCGGACAGAAACGTTTCAATACACCCGGTTCGTCCGCAGTAACACGGCGGCACGCGGCGCTCGTCGTCCGAGGGCCAGGGAAGAGAATTGTGGCCCCACTCGCCCGCAATCGCATTCACGCCGGTGATCGTCCGCCCATCGACCGCGATGCCCCCGCCAGTCCCGGTGCCCACGATCACACCGAAGACCACGTGCCGGCCGGCACCGGCGCCGTCGACTGATTCCGACAGTGTGAAGCAGTTGGCGTCGTTCGCCAGGCGTACGGTGCGGCCGAGGCGCGCGGCCAGGTCGTCGGCGAGCGGCCGGCCGTTCAGCCAGGTTGAATTGGCGTTTTTTATCAGGCCCGAAGATGGGGAGATGGCTCCCGGCGTACCGACGCCCACCGTTGCCGGTCCCGCGACGCGCTCGGCCTCCGCGACAAGCGCCGCGATCATCTCGATCGTGGCGTCGTAATCGTCGCGAGGTGAATCAACGCGCCGCCGGAAGCGCTCCTCTCCACCGCTGCCGAGCGCGATCGCCTCTGTCTTTGTTCCTCCGAGGTCGATTCCGATGCGCACGCTCACGGCCGACCCTGCGCACCAGGCAAGTCACCCCCGAAAATAACCTCGATGGCGTCCTCTACAGGCTCGAACGCCGTGATTTCCTGAATCAACGATTCAGGCTCCGGACTGGGCCGCCTTCCCCGGTTGAACCAGATCGCCCGCATACCCAACCGACGGGCGCCGGCGATGTCCGCAGCCCACGAGTCCCCAACCATGACGGCCTGATCCGCCGAGCATGCGAGCCGTTCGAGCGCGACACGGAAGATCTCAGGATCAGGTTTTGCGGCGCCAACCTCTTCCGAAACCACAAGCGCGTCGACGAAGCGGTCGAGTCCACAGTGGCGGAGCTTCTCTTCCTGCTCCTCGCGCACGTTGTTGGAAACGACGCCGATCCGAGCATAGTCGCGCACACGCGTCAGAAGACCTTCGGCACCCGCCACCGCGGTACGCGCAGCCTTGTATTCGTGACGGTACGCAGCCGCGGCCGTCGCGACCATCTCCGGATCGGCCTTGACGCCTGCGCGAGCGTATAGCCGTTTGAACCGCTCGGTGCGCGCGGCATCCAGATCGAGACGTCCTTCCAGGACGGACTGATGGAGTTCTTCGAGATACTGGCCGTGGGCGTGCTCGAACGTGGCGAAGTCGAGGGCACGGAAGCACTCGTGCCGGTTGTGCAGTACACCGAGTGCCGTGCGAGTACACAGGTAATGATCGAAGAGCGTGTCGTCGAGGTCGAACAGCACCGCCCGGGGCACCGAAGTCTTACCGGCCCCCGCGCGCCGGCCTGTCGCTCTTTAGAATGATCACCGCGAGCCAGACGCTCCCGGCCGCCGCGACGAGGAAAAACAGCATCGCGAACCCCGGATAGCCGAACAGTCTGAACGCCGTGTCGACGCGCATGAGCATGGCTGCGCCGATAACGAGCGACGCCAGCAGCAGACCAAGCGTGATGCGGTTGGCGACCTTCTGCAGACCCTCCATCACCGCGCCCCGGTCGACCACGTCGACTTTGACCTTCAGCTCGTTGTTCGCCACCGCGTCGAGAACCTTGTTCACCCGCCCCGGGAGGTGCTCGACGAATTCCTTTGCCTCGAGCGCCGCGGCAAACACGTTCGACGCAGACACGCTCTTTCGCATGCGCTGCTGCATTAGTGCCGCCGCTTCGTCACGCAGTGCGCCGTTGACGTCGAAATCGGGCGCAAGCGTCCGCCCGACCTGGTCGAGGTTCAGCAACGTTTTGCCGAGCAACGTCAGCTCGGACGGCAGCCGGACACCGTGCTGGGCTGCCAGACGAGTGATCTCGAGCATCACGCGGCCGATCTGCAGGTCCTGCGGAGCCACGTCCTGACAGTGCGAAACCAGATCCTGGACGTCTCGCCGCAACGCCGCCGTATCCACGTCGTCACGTGCCTGGCCAAGCTGGAGGGCCAGCGCCGCGGCGCGGTCGCCGTCGGTCTCGCTCACGGCGAGCAGCATCTTCAGCAGCTGGTCCTGACGCGCGGGCGACAACCGGCTGACCATCCCGAGGTCGATCAGCGCAATCCTTCCGTCATCGGTGAGGAACACGTTGCCTGGATGCGGATCGGCATGGAAGAAGCCGTCGATGATGATCTGGTGCAGATAGGCCCGAAACAGCTCTGACGCCAGCTCCTCGCCGTCAATCTCCTGCCGCACCAGCGGCGTCAGCGATGTGATCTTGCTGCCTTTGATCAGCTCCATGGTGAGGACGTGGAAGCTGACGTAATCATCGACCGGGCGCGGCACGACGATGCGTGGGAAAGACGCCAGGTTGTCGGCGATGCGCACCAGGTTGCGCGCTTCCTGGCGGTAGTCCAGTTCCTGGTTGAGCGCCCGCCGGAACTCCCCGACGATGTTGACGAACTCGAACTGGCGCCCGGCGGTCGTGTGGTGGTCGAGAAACTCAGCGATGTCCTGCAAGGTCGCGATGTCTTCAGCAACCCGCTCGCGGATGTCGGGCCGCTGGACTTTGACCGCGACCGGCCTGCCGTCCCGCAGCGTGGCCCGGTGGACCTGACCCAGCGACGCGGCCGCGATCGGGTCGGGATCGAAGCTCGCAAAGCCTTTCGAGATGCGGACGCCGAGATCCGCTTCGACGACCCGTTCGACGTCGGCGAAGGAGAACGGCTCGACGTCGTCCTGCAGGCGGCGGAGCGCGTCGAGGTACTCGGGCGGCAGCAGATCGGCGCGTGTTGACAGCAGCTGCCCGAGCTTGATGAACGCGGGACCCATGCGCTCCAGGTCGGCAGCAAGATCGTCCGGGTTCGGCGCGCCGGGAGACGACGTGGCGTCCTCGGGCTTGAGCGCCTCGTCGAGACCTGCGCGCGTGACGAGATCCGCGCGCCCATACTTGAAGAGCAGCCGCGCAATCTCCGAGTATCGTTTCAGCCGGGCGGGGTGCAGTGAGAGTCCCACGGCGGCATTATAAGAAACGTCGAGCTGTTTTCGGACGTGATAGACTTGCGTCGATGACGGCGCCAGCGGTGGTCATAGCCGCCTCCAACCTGATGCCCGCGCTGCGCGAACGACTTGCAGGCGCGGGTGAGTTGCTCACCTTCGCAGACACCGAGCCGATCCAGGCACTCCAGGCGATGCTGGAACATCGCCCGGACCTCATCGTCCTCGAGCGCCTGTTCGCGGCGACGCCGCGCGGCGCGGCGCTCATTAACCGCATCAAGACGGATCCGCAGCTGGCGCATGCCGAGGTGCGGGTCATGTCGCACACGGGGGACTACACAAGGCAGGTGTCGAAGCCCGCAAGCGCGGCGCCGGCCGGCAGCGCGGGAGGATCGGGGACAGCGGGCGCTCCGGTGGCAACCGAAACGCCACCCCCCCTCGACTGGCACGGCACGCGGCGGGCGCCACGCTTCCGCGTACGCGGCGGCGTCGAAATGCAACTCGATGGCAATCCCGCGACCATCGTCGATCTGTCGACCGTCGGCGCACAGGTGATCTCGTCGACGATCCTGCGGCCGAATCAGAAGCTGCGTGTGAGCATCCCGAACGACGATTTCGTGATGCGGTTCCGCGGCGCCGTCGCGTGGGCGAAGTTCGAATTGCCCAATCCGACGGCTCCGCCCCGATACCGCGCGGGGATCGAGTTCATCGACGCGGACGCCACCGCGGTGGACGACTACGGCAACAAGATCAAAGTGTAGACACGCCCGGTAGTCCTTACCTGCGCGGGCTGACGGCGGCATCGCACTAAGACTCGAAGACCCGAAGAACTAACATCAAACCCATGGATCGTCGTGTCTTCGCGACTTCGTGTCTTCGTGAGGGAAAACCGTCGGTTCGTCCCAGCGTCAGCGGAACCACTTCTCCACCACCGACGCCTCGCGGATGATCGTGTCCTCGCGCGCTGATCCGGTCGAAATCAGCGCCGCGGGTACCCCGGTGACCTCCTCCAGGCGGGCGATGTAAGCTCGGGCTTCGCGCGGCAGGTCGTCGAACCGGCGGACGCTTCGTGTGGGATCGTTCCAGCCGCCGAGCGTTTCGTACACCGGCTCGCACGCGGCGAGCTGTGCGAGGTCGCCAGGCATCTCGGTCAGGCTCGCGCCCTTACAACGGTAGGATGTGCACACCTGCAGCTCAGGGAGTCCGTCGAGCACGTCGAGCTTGGTCAGGGCGAGCGCGTCGAGCCCGTTGACACGCACCGCGTACCGCACGGCCACGGCGTCGTACCATCCGCAGCGGCGGGGCCGTCCAGTCACCGCGCCGAACTCCTGACCGGTCTCGCGCAGCCGCGTGCCGATCTCGCCGGTCAGCTCCGTCGGCAGCGGCCCCTCACCGACCCGCGTCGTATAGGCCTTCGCGACGCCGAGCACGCCGTCGATCGCGCGGGGACCGATGCCGAGGCCGGTGCACACCCCTCCGATCGTCGCGTTCGAGGAGGTCACATACGGGTACGTGCCATGGTCGATGTCGAGCAGCGTGCCCTGCGCGCCTTCGAACATGATTGCCCGTCCGGCCTGCCGCGCGCGGGCGAGGAACAACGAGACATCGGTGACCCACGGCGACATGCGCGCCCAGGCGCGAGCCAGCTCGTCGAGGACGTGTCGCGCGTCCATCGTCGAGTCGGCGATGAGCCGGTTGCGTGCGGCGACGTTGTGCCGCACGGCTTCCGCGAGCAGGTCCGCGTTTGCCAGATCGCCGACACGCACGCCGCGCCGCGCAATCTTGTCCTCGTAGGCCGGTCCGATGCCGCGGGACGTCGTTCCGATCTTCCGCTCGCCGCGCCGCGCCTCGCTCAACAGGTCCAGTTCGCGGTGGTAGGGAAGAATGAGGTGCGCTTTGTCGCTGATGACCAGGCGATCGCCGATGTCGATGCC
>JAIVJE010000037.1 GCA_020200195.1 Acidobacteriota bacterium
ACCGTGTATCCGCCGCGCTGACCGCCAAGTATTTCGCCAGCACGGTTTGCGAGCACTTCGTTCGTGTTCATGTTGTGCGACGTGCCGGCCCCCGCCTGATAGACGTCGACCACGAACTGATCGCGAAGCTGGCCGGCGAGCACTTCGTCTGCGGCCGTGGCAATCGCGTCGGCGATTGGGGCTTCGAGGCGTCCAAGGGCGCGGTTCGCTTGCGCCGCCGCCTTCTTGATGAGGACGGTCGCCACCACGAGCTCGGCGGGCGCCGTGAGACCGCTGACAGGAAAGTTCTCGACGGCGCGCATCGTCTGAACGCCGTAGTACGCGTCCGCCGGCACCTGCATCTCGCCTAGTGGATCGCGCTCGATGCGGTATTTCATGGCCTTTTTATTATACTTCTCCTATGTTGCCCGCTTTCTGCGAGAGCATGGTCGATCTCATCACGCGCACCTCGACTGACCTTCCACCGGACGTCCGGGCAGCGATGGCCGGTGCGCTGAAGACCGAGCCGGCGGCGACGCGTGCGGGCCAGGCGCTCACGATCATCGCGCAGAACATCGATCAGGCAGAGTCCTGCGAAGGCCCGATCTGTCAGGACACGGGCATGCCGACATTTGAAGTGAAGGTGCCGATCGGCACCGATCAAATCTGGATGCGCCGTGAGATCCGGGAAGCGGTGGCCGAAGCGACGCGCCGCGGCAAGTTGCGGCCCAACTCCGTTGACTCGATCACGGGGGAGAACTCCGGAAACAATCTGGGCCCGGGCACGCCGATCATCCACTTCGATCAGTGGGAAGAGCCGGACATCGAGGTCAAGCTGATTTTGAAAGGCGGCGGGTGCGAGAACACGAACGCGCAGTACGCCCTGCCCACCGAACTCGAGCACCTCGGCCGGGCCGATCGGACGCTCGACGGTGTTCGCAAGTGCATTCTGCACGCCGTGTGGAAGGCCCAGGGGAAGGGCTGCAGTCCCGGTGCCGTCGGCGTCTGCGTGGGTGGCGACCGCACGTCCGGGTATCTGCACGCCAAGGAACAGTTGTTCCGCACGCTGGACGACGTGAACCCGGACCCCCGGCTGGCACGCATCGAAGACGCGATCATGGACGAAGCGAACCGGCTGGCAGTCGGAACCATGGGATTCAGCGGCGAGACTTCGCTCATCGGCTGCAAGATCGGCGCGCTCAACCGTCTGCCGGCGAGCTTCTTCGTTTCGGTGGCGTACGATTGCTGGGCATTCCGGCGTTTGGGAGTCCGCCTCGATCCCCAGACGGGAGCGATCCGCTCCTGGCTCTACCGCGAACCAGACACTGCTTCGATGCCGATGCTTTCGCCGGAGGAAGTGGCCGCGGGATTTCCGCGGACCGGTCGAGAGATTCATCTCCAGGCTCCGATCAGCGCTGAACAGGTACGAGCGCTGAAGGTCGGCGACGTGGTCCTGATCTCGGGGCGCATGTTTACGGGCCGCGATGCCGTCCACGCGCACCTGATGAAGCACGAACCGCCGGTAGATATGCGAGGCGCCGTGCTGTATCACTGCGGGCCTGTGGTTGCGAAGGACGGGAAAGGCTGGCGCGTCACCGCGGCCGGCCCGACGACGAGCATCCGCGAGGAGCCGTACCAGGCCGACATCATTCAGCGATACGGCGTTCGCGCCGTTATCGGCAAGGGTGGCATGGGCGGCAAAACGCTCGCAGGCCTCAAGGAATCAGGCGCCATCTATCTCAATGCCGTGGGGGGCGCCGCGCAGTTCTACGCGCGCTGCGTCGAGCGCGTCGACGGCGTCTCGCTGCTGGAACTCGGAACCCCTGAAGCCATGTGGCATCTGCACGTCCGCGATTTCCCCGCCATCGTGACGATGGATGCTCACGGCAACAGCCTGCACCGCGACGTGGAAGAACAGTCAGGCGGCGTGCTCGAAACGCTCCGCGGCTAGGGGGTGTCCCCGTCTTTGAGAGCCTCGGCAAAGAGGCGCTCGATCCCCGCCGGCGCGGCTTCGAGACTGTCCTTGAAGTGGATACGCACGGTGCGGCGGCCGTGCGCCGCGAGGGTCTCCACGTCCGCCAGTGCCTGCGCGCGCTTCAGAACGGAAAACGAATAACCCGCATCAGGGATAGGCGTCTCGGTCTCGTCCCCCGCAGTCAGCACGAACGCGACGACGGTGTTCGGTCCTCCCTTGTGGTACTGCCCAGTCGAGTGCAGGTATCTGGGACCGACTCCGAAGGTGCTCGCGACGCCCTTGACTTGTCGGATGGCGAGACGGGCGTGCGCCACGGCCGACGTAATGCCTGGGGTCACCGAGAGATACGACAAGAACGCAACGTAGTCGTCCGGACCCAATGAATCCAGCGCCGCCCGAACGACAGCCGCCGTCGTCGCACCCGTGAAGGTGTTCGTATACACCGCGAAGGAGGCGTCCTCTGCCGCCGGCGGGGGCTCAGGCAAGCGTCCGTCTTGCGCGTACCCGTTGAGGAGGGCTTTGGTGTTTTGTTTCGCCTCGGCCACGTTCGGTTCGTCGAACGGATTGACGCCGAGGACGGCGCCGGCCACGGCAGTCGCGAACTCCCAGCGAAAAAATTCGGAGCCCAAACCGTCAAGGCGCGTGGTCAGGCGCAGGACCGGGTGCCCCGCGGCCTCGAGCGTGGAGAGTGCCGAGGCGTCCGGCGCATCGCGGTCTGTGGTAATCGCCACGAACGCGCGGTCGCTGCGGTAAGCGGCCGGTGCGTCCACGAACTCATCGACGACAGGCAGCGCTCCGGTGCCGTGCTTGCCTGTGCTCTCCGCGATGAGCTGCTCGATCCACAGGCCCAGAAAGGTCAGTGACGGCGGGAGCACAACCGTGAGCTTGTCTCGCCCGGCATTAGCGGCGGCTCCGATGAAGGCACCGAGTTCGAGGCCCGCATTCGCGTGATTCTCCTGACGGCAGCCTTCAGCCATGACTTCGGCGGCGGCGTGAATATCACGCGCCGGCGCGCCGATGCACGCCGCAGGCACCAGTCCAAAGAGTGAGAGCGCCGAAAATCGCCCGCCGATGTCAGGCGGGTTTTCGAAGATCTCGCGGTAGCGACGCTCGCGCGCGAGCTGCAGCAGCGCGGTTCCCGGATCGGAGATGGCCACGAACTGGCCGCCCGCTTCTTCGCCCCGCAACGCTCGCATGCGTTCCCAGAAGAAGCGCTCCAGCGACGCCACCTCGAGGGTCCCACCGCTCTTGCTCGCGACGATGAATCGCGTGCGCACCGGCGTCAACCGCGAGGCGGCGGCAACGATAGTCCGTTCGTCGGTCGTGTCGAGCACGAACAGCTCAGGGTAGCCGTCGGCAACTCCGTACACCGCGCGCAGCACCTCCGCACACAGGCTGCTGCCACCCATGCCGAGCAGGTAAACGGCTTCGACGAGCTCTTCACGCATTGCATCACCGACTCGAATCACGTGATCGAGGTGCGGAGCCATCGTGGCGGAGACGTCGAGCCAGCCGAGGCGCGCCGCGATGGACTGCGCGTCGACACTTCCACTTCCGTCGGCCGTTGACCACACGGAGGTGTCGCGCTTCCAGATGCGCGACACGACGCGTTCCTCCAACAGCTGGTCGGCCACTCGGACGGCAGGTTCGTAGGACATGGTTACGTCTGCTGCCTGTTGATCACGAGCAGCTTCAGTTCGGTCATCTCCTCGATGGTGTAGTGGGGTCCTTCGCGTCCGAGTCCTGACGCCTTGACGCCGCCGTAGGGCATGTGGTCGATCCGCCACGTCGGCACGTCATTGACGATGACGCCCCCGACGTCGAGCTCGTCGAACGCTCGGAACGAATGGTCGAGACTATTCGTGAACAGGCCAGCCTGCAATCCGTAGATCGATGAGTTCACCGCCCTCAGCGCCTCTTCCATGCGCGCGAAGCGGTACAGGCCGACCAGCGGAGCGAAGACCTCCTCGGCGCAGACCTTCGAGTCCGGCGGCGCGTCGGCGAGCACCGTCGGGGCGTAGAGCGCACGACCGATCTGACGGCCGCCGGTGAGGATTCGGGCTCCTGCGGCGAGCGCTTCCTCCACCCACGTGTGGACGCGGGCGAGCTCGTCTTCCGAGATCATCGGGCCGACGTCGGTCGACGGGTCGAGCGGATCGCCGACGCGCAGCGCCTCGACGCGTGCGGTGAGACGCGCGGCGAAGTCGTCAAAGACGCGATCGTGCACGTACACACGCTGCACCGCGATGCAGCTCTGGCCGGCAAAGGCGAAACCGCCGGTCGTCACACGCTGTACGGCGAGCTCCAGATCGGCGCTGTCATCGATGATGACGGCCGCGTTTCCCCCGAGCTCGAGGATGATCTTTTTACGTCCCGCACGCCGCTTCATGTCCCAGCCCACAGCGGACGAGCCTGTGAACGTGAGCAGCTTGAAGCGCTCGTCGGTCACCAGCCGGTCGCCGGTGGCCCGAGCCATGGGGAGCACACTGACGGCTCCGGCGGGCAGCCCGGCGCGCGACAGCATGCCGCCGAGCAGCAACGCGCTGAGCGGCGTTTTCGTGGCCGGCTTGAGAACAATCGGATTGCCCGCGGCAATTGCAGGCGCCAGCTTGTGTGCGGAGAGATTCAACGGGAAGTTGAACGGGGAAATCGCGGCGACCGGGCCGATGGGAAAGCGACGTGTGATTCCGAGGCGACCCTTACCGTGGGCGGCCAGGTCGAGTGGAATCACTTCCCCGCGCAGGTGGCGGGCTTCTTCCGCCGCGACCTGGAACGTCATCGCGGCGCGCTCGGCCTCGACCGTCGCATCCTTGATGGGCTTGCCCGCTTCGCCAGCCAGCACGCGCGCGATTTCGTCCTTGCGAGCCGTCAGCTCGGCTGACACGCGGGTCAACACGTCCGCCCGTTCGTACGTCGCCATGGCGCGCAGCGATGCGGCGGCGGCCACCGCCGCGTCGGCGGCGGCATCGAATTCCGCGTCGCCTGCGAGCCACGTCTGACCGACTACCGCTCCGTCGAAGGGAGTCCGGACCTCGAACGGCGCGCCGGCCTGCCCGGCCTTTCCGGCAATCCAGAAGGGAAATCGACCGCTCATACGCTCCAGGACCCAATCCCAGTATGGGTCGGCGGGCAAGTTGGGGACAAGCCGGGACGCCGGGACGTCCAAGTCATAGACGAGGCGGCAGTTGGACGCGTCGGCTGGGAGCCCGTATAATCGTAGTATCTGATTGGTTCGTGAGGAGTTCCGCAATGATCAACGTGACAGCGGCGGCCGCCAGCAAAATTAGCGAGCTGCTTACCGAAGAGAACAAGACCGAGGCCGGTCTGCGCGTATTCGTGCAGGGCGGCGGATGCTCGGGCTTCCAGTACGGCCTGATGATCGACGAGGGCGAGGGAGACGCCTCGACCGACTCGGTGATCCAGGTTCATGGGGTCAAACTGCTAGTCGACCCCATCAGTGCGCGCTACCTGAAGGGCGCCGAGGTCGATTTCGTCGACAACATCACGGGCGGGGGCTTCACAATCAAGAACCCGAACGCGAAGTCGACCTGCGGGTGCGGCTCCTCGTTCAGCGTTTAATCGTGTAAACGACCGTGCAACGTGCCACGTGCCGCGTTCAATGTGCGGTGCCACGTGCGACGTGCCAGATACGACGCACGCTGCCCTCGGGACACCCCGCACCTGGCACCGCGCGCTTCGCACGTAGCATCCCGCCCCCGGCACGTCGCACGCCGCACATCGCACATCGCCCGTGGCAGGGCGCGCCGCACGTCGCAGACCGCACGTCGCACCGCATGCCGCACGTCGCACGTTGAACGTGGCACGTCATGGAGCCTACCGCCTACCTCGAGAGTCTCCGGCCAGCGGGCAGCAAGCGCTCGAGTAAGCGCGATCTCATCGTGAACGTGTTCCTGCGGCAGGAAGGGCACCTCACGGCCGACGACCTGTTCGATCTGATTCGGCGCGAGGATCAGAAGATCAGCCGCGCCACCGTCTACCGCACGCTGCAGTGGATGATCGACGCGGGTATCGCGCGCAAGGTCGATTTCGGCGAAGGGCGGTTTCGCTTCGAGCATTCCTACCGTCATCCGCGGCACTTTCATCTCATCTGCAAGACCTGTAATCACTCGTTCGAGTTTCTCAGCTCCGACATCGAAGTACTGTTGGAGGAAGTGGCCGCGGCCCGCAACTTCACGCCGGGCCAGAGCGTGCTCCAGATCCACGGTACGTGCGAAGCGTGCCGGACGGGCCGGCCGGCGCCCGCCGAGGCCGGCGCTACCTCGCTGGTCTTCGCGCGCGATGCCTTGCGCATCGCGATTGCGACTGAGCGCAGCGGGCTGGAGTTCTATACGCGCGCCGCGCGCGTCGCGAAAGACGCCCGTGGCCGCCGGGTGTTCGAGAAGCTCGCGGAGGAGGAGCGGGAACACCTTGCGACCCTCGAAACGCGGTATCGCGAGCTGCTCCAGCAGGACCGCCAGCTCGAGGCACACCCGACGTTCCTGTTCTTCAAAGGGGCCGCCAACGGACTGTTCTCCGCCGGGGCGGAACAGCTCATGAGTGGCGTGAACGATCGCCAGGCGCTGATGATCGGCATCCGTTGCGAGCGCGGGTCCCACCGCTTCTTCAAGCGGTATGGCGAGCGCTTCGAAGATTCCGAGGGTAAGCAGATTTTTCTCGAGTTCGCCGATGAAGAGCGCGCGCATCTCGAGCTGCTGATTCGGGAATACCGCGGGTTGGTCGAGCGGCAGCGCCGGACCCCTGCCCGAGCCGCCAAACGCAAGACACGCCGCGCGCCCGCGTCGGCCTGACCGCGTGATCGATCTGCATCTCCATACTACCGCGTCCGACGGGACGCTGTCGCCGGCGGCGCTGGTCGCGCGCGCAGCACAATCCGGCCTCACGACCATCAGCGTGACCGACCACGATACGACCGCGGGTCTCGCCGAGGCGCGCGCGGCGGCGGCCCAGCGAGACCTGTCGCTCGTCGACGGGATCGAGATTACCGCCGCGCACGCGCATCGTGACGTGCATGTCCTGGGATATTTCTTCAGTCCCGGCGCCGCGTCGCTGCAGGAATTCGTGCGGCGGCAGCGCGCGGACCGCGTGCGCCGTGTTCTGGAGATGCGCGATCGCCTCGAGGCGCTGGGATACAGAATTGACATCGCGCCACTCCTTGACGCCGCTTCGGCAGACGGGCGCAGCCTCGGCCGCCCGCAACTCGCCGACGCGCTCGTTACCGGTGGCTACGCATCGGACCGGCAGGACGCGTTTGACCGCCTGCTCGGTCGCGGACGTGCCGCGTACGTGGCGCGCACCGGTCCAGCGCCTGCGGAGGCAATCTCCGTCATACGGGGGGCCGGAGGAATTGCGTCTCTGGCGCATCCCGCACTCCTCGGCATGGACGAACTCATCCGGGAGCTCGC
>JAIVJE010000038.1 GCA_020200195.1 Acidobacteriota bacterium
AACCGCTCGTCCGATGCCGCCAGCGCTAACATCTCCGCGGAGACCAGCCGTAGCATCAGCACCGGGTTGTGGGCCGTCTGTCTCCAGAGCGGGTAATCGAGCTTTCGGAACACTTCGCGCGCCTGGGTGTTCCACGTCCACCAGAGATCGGTGCCCAGTTCAGGAAGCCGGCGCAGCCGGTCGGGAATCTCGGATGGTGGGGGGAGCTTCACGTCGTCCAATGGGTACTCCGACACTACGGCTTAGTGGCCCGCTCCGGTGAGCTGGGCGAATTTCTCGAGATCGATGTTGCCGCCGGAGACGACGGCGACAACCTTGCGGTGCCCGCGAGCCGCGAGTGCCGGCGTCAGCGCGGCTGCAATCGCGCACGCTGCTGCGCCCTCCGCAATGACGTGCACGCGCTCGGCGGTGAGCCGCATCGCCTCGGCAGCCTCTTTGAGGCTGACCACGATCGATTCCGCGACCCATTGCTGCAGCAGCGGCCACATCGTCGGCAGCACCGAGCGGCCGCCCGCGCCGTCGACGAACGATGCCTGCCAGGTGTCGAAGTTGCTGGCACGTCCGGCGCGGAAGGAGGCCGATAGTGGGGCGGCAGTCTCAGGTTCCGCGGCATAAATGCGGGCCTGCGGGCGCAGTGCCTGCAGCGCGCACCCGATGCCCGCGAGCAGTCCACCTCCGCCGACCGGCGCAATAACGGCGTCCACGCTGGGAAGATCGTCGATGATTTCCAGCCCGATCGTTCCATTACCGCTGATGAACTGGTCGTCGTCGAACGGGTGGACGAACTGGCCGCGCATGCGATCGGATCCGTGCCGTTCAACGGTGCGCCAGCACTCTTCGTACGTGGCCTTGACGATCGTCGCGCCGAGACGTTCGATCGACCGGAGCTTGGTTTCAGGAGCGGTATCCATCACCATCACGCTGCAGGCGGCGCCGGCATTCCGCGCCGCGAGTGCGACCCCTTGGGCGGCGTTGCCCGCGCTGACCGTCCAGACACCGTCGGCGAGCTGACGGGCGTTCAACTGGCGGATGGCATTCCAGGCGCCGCGGATCTTGAAGGAGCCGATCGGCTGCAGCGTTTCGAGTTTCAGGTAGATGTCGGGACGGCGCGTATCTGTCACGGCGGGGGGCAGGTCGAGACGTACGAGCGGCGTGCGGATCGCCACGTCGTATACGCTGCGGGATGCGTCGCGGATCGTGTCCAGGGAAATGTGTCGCTTCGCGGTCGCGGGGGGAATCACAAACCGCAATCGTAATCGGGCATTCCGTGCCCGTCAATAAATCCGCTACACTGCCGGGGGGCCGCGCATTCAAGACCTGACCCCGACTCGGCGACGTATCATCATCCGGAGCGAGTCTGATGAGCTGGTGTGCTGCGATTCACGCGGTCGCATGGTGTCTGTCGGCGACGTTCCCCGCAAACGTACACACGCCGGTCACACAGCCGGTGGCCGCCGTTCGCGAACCCTCGACGCGCGAGCTCGAGCGGATCAACTGGATGGAGTTCAAAGAGGTGGTGCCGTCCAGGATTGACACCGTGCTCGTTCCGTTTGGCACGCTCGAGCCGCACGGCGTCACCGCCAACGGTGCCGACATCATCGCTCCCGTGGCGATCGCGCGCACGATCGCGCCGCGGGTCAACGCACTCATCGCACCGGTGGTGCCATACGGGATAACGGGATCGCTCGACGCCTATCCCGGCGCCTTCACGATCCCTGAGGACGCCTATCGCGCCTACGTCAAGGCCGTCCTGCTCGGGCTGGCGAAGAACCGTTTCCGCAACATCATCCTGGTCAACGGTCATGGCGGACCGCAAACGGCCGTGCTCCAGGCCCTCGGCGTCGAGGTGGGCCGGGAGGCAGAAGTCCGCACGCTGGTGGTGAACTGGTGGAGCTACGCGTCGGACATCACGTTGGAGGTGTTCGGCGAGGATGGAGGGCACGCCGGAGAAAACGAAAACGCGTTCATGCTCGCCATCGATCCGTCCCTGGTGCACAAGGCGCGCTACACCGGCCCGGGGATGACGACGGCGAACCCGCCACCGGGTACGTGGAGCGCCTACCCCAGCCCGTCGAGCATCGGGCTCTATAAAGAAGGACAGGGCTTGCCGAAGTTCGATCCCGTGACCGCGAAGCGCTATTTCGATCGCGTCAACGACAAGATGGCGCGGCTGGTCGAAGACACGATCAAGAAGTGGAACATGATCCAATAGCTCTCAGCCGATAGCTGATCGCTGAAAGGTGCATATGGCCAGACTCAACCGCCGCGAGTTCGTACTGACCGGCACCGCCGCGGGCCTCGCGGCGGCGGCGCCCACAACGGTGTTCGGGCAGGCGCCTGCCGTAACCACGCGCAGCAGCACGAAGCCGGTCGTCGTCTCCTCAGCCAACGGTCACCAATACAAGAACGGCGGCCCGGTGACGGCGGTGGAGAAGGCGTTTTCGACGATGGTGCGTGGAGGAGATGTGCTCGACGCGCTGATCGCCGGGGTGAACATCGTCGAGCTCGACCCGGAGGATACGAGTGTCGGATACGGCGGCCTGCCGAATGCCGATGGTGTGGTGCAGCTCGATGCGTCATGCATGCATGGACCCAGGAAACGCGCCGGGGCGGTGGCGGCGCTCGAAGGGGTCCGAACGCCATCGCTGGTGGCGCAGAAGGTCATGGATTACACGGATCACCACCTGATCGTGGGCGCTGACGCACAACGATTTGCGCGCAATATGGGGTTCACGATCGAAAGCGATCTGAACACGGAGCGATCGAGGAAGGCGTGGCTCGAATGGAAGCGCCGTACGGATTCGCTTCACTACCTCGATCCCGACAAGCGTGAAGCAGCAATGCGCCAGGTGGATCGGGAAATGATGGCCGAGGGCTACATCGATCCGAACCACTATTACGGGACGATCAATTGCAATGGCGTCAACGCCAAGGGGGAAATCTGCGGCGTCACCACCACGAGTGGGCTCGCCTGGAAGATCCCCGGGCGCGTCGGTGATTCGCCGATCCTCGGCGCAGGCCTCTACGTGGACGGCGCTGTGGGCGCCGCAGGATCCACGGGCCGTGGCGAGGCGAATCTGTACGGTCTGTGCTCGTTCCTGATCGTGGAGGGTATGCGCCGTGGGCTACACCCGAAAGACGCGGGCCTGGAGGCGTTGAAGCGGATCCAGGCGAACACGACGGAGAAGCGGCTCCTGACTCCGAAGGGGACACCGAACTTCAACGTAAATTTCTACATTCTCAACGCCAAAGGGGACTACGCAGGGGTTGCGATCTACAGCGCCGACCGCAAGCAGCAGTTTGCCGTGTGCGACGAGAAGGGACCGCGGCTGGAGTTGTCGGAGCCACTGCTCGAAGGCAGCACGGACTAGGGCTGCACGCGCCCGTACTTGCGCAGGAGCTCCTTCAACGGTGCAATCGGCAGGGCATTGACCGTGCGCCCGTGTGCCGTGACGTCGACTGCCTTCAACAGCGAGTTGTAAACGGCTTCCTCGGTGGCATCCATCACCGCCTCGAACAGCCCGGACACGCCGTCAGTGGGCATGATGGTGCGCGGCTGCGGTCCGGTCGCGCCCGTCACTCGGAGCGATGGATGCGTCGAAAAGGCGATCGCGAAGTCCCCGCTGCCATTCGAGTACGTCGAGCCAGTGCGCGCAAGCGCATAGATGGCGCGGGCCGCCAGCCGTTTCAGGTCACGCGCGTCCAGCGGCGCATCGGTGGCCACGACGATCATGCACGACCCGTCGGCCGGAGGGTGACCGCCTGACGACCGCTGCGGCGTGAGCTCACGCCACACCGGCACACCGGTGACGGTCAATCGTCCACCATAGTTCGTCTGCACGAGGACGCCGACCGTCCACGTGTCCGCTTGCGCGGGCAGGCGGCGTGAAGACGTGCCGATTCCGCCTTTCCAGCCGAACGCAATCGTGCCCGTGCCGGCGCCGACGGCGCCCTCCGCAACGGCACCCGGTTTCGCCGCGTCGATGGCCGCCGTGACGTGCTCGCGCGTGACGTGCAGACCGCGGATGTCGTTCAGCGTCCCGTCATTCGTCTCGCCGACCAGGCCGTTGACAGATCGCACCGTCTCGTTGCCTGGTCGCGCGATCGTCCAGCGCACGAGTGCGTCAAGCGCAACGCCGACTGCGAGCGTGTTCGTCAGCACGATCGGCGACTCAATCGTGCCGAGCTCCTCGACCTGTGTCGAGCCGGCAAGTTTGCCGAAAGCGTTGCCGACGAACACTGCGCCGGGGACCTTTTCGCGAAACAGGTTGCCCGCGTGCGGAAGGATCGCCGTCACGCCCGTGCGACTCCGCTCGCCTTCGATTACCGTCGTGTGGCCCGCGAGCACGCCGGCGACGTCCGTGATGGCATTCAACGCCCCCGTTTCCAGCATGCCCGGAGAGAGGCCGAGATCCCGCGCCCGTGGGCGCACCGAGCCGCCGGTATTCGTCTGAGCGGCCACGAGCGCGGAAAGGACCCACACAATCACCCGCATATGACCCTCCCGGTCAGCGCCCGCCCACCCGTACGGAACCATTCGCGCGGAACCACTCGTGCGGAAGCCCCCGTGCGGAATGTCAGCCGCTATAATACGCGGCGTAAGGCGTAAGGAGGCCCCATGACCCGGTTGCGTACCCTTCCCCGATCCAGCCAGTGGCCGGCGCTGCTGTTTTGCGCGGTGATCGCGTCGCTGCCAATGGCTGCGGTGCCGTCCGCCGCCGAGAAGAAACCGATCACGCACGACGTGTACGATGGCTGGCGATCGATTCAGGGAACGCAGCTCTCGCGCGATGGCACGTGGCTCGTCTATGCGCTGACGCCGCAGGACGGCGACGGCGAACTGGTGGCGCGCAATCTCAAGACCGGAGCCGAGTTCCGGCATCCGCGGGGCCGCGCACCGGTGATCACGCCTGATGGTACCGCCGTCGTGTTCACGATCGCACCGCTGAAGGCGGATGTCGACAAGGCAAAGAAGGCCAAGAAGAAGCCGGAGGATCAGCCCAAGAGCGGGCTGGGGATCATGGCGCTCTCGAACGGCCAGGTGGCGACCGTCGAAAAGGTGAAGAGCTTCAAAGTCCCGGCGGAGTCATCGCGCTGGGTGGCCTACTTGATGGAACCTGTGAAGGACAAGACGGCCGAGAAGGCGGACGACAAGAAGGAAGAAGAGAAATCCGAGGAGACGGACAAGCCCAAGAAGAAGGACAAGAAGAAGGATCCCGGTTCTGAACTGATCGTCCGGGAGATCTCGTCAGGCTCAACCTCGTCTATCCACGAAGCGACGGAGTACGACTGGGCGAAAGATGGCGCGTGGCTGGCTTATGCCGTGTCGTCCAAGGTCCCCGAGAAGGACGGAGTATTCGCGCGTCAGTCCTCCGACGGCGCCACCCGTGCCTTGCTCAGCGGCCTCGGCAACTACAAGCAGCTCGCCTTCGACGAGGCTGGCAAGCAGCTCGCGTTTGCGAGTGACCGCGACGAGTACAAGAGCGATCCGGCCGCGTTCAAGCTGTATCACTGGGTGCCGGCTGACCGGACGGCGTCCGTGCTCGTCACAGCATCGACCGCAGGAATGCCCGCCGGGTTCTCCGTGAGCGACAACGGGCGTGTGACGTTTTCGAAGGACGGTTCGAAAGTGTTCATCGGCACGGCCCCGCTGCCGCCGCCGGAAGTTGAGGATGCCGCCGAACCCATCAAGGTCGACATCTGGAGCTGGAAAGATCCCTTGCTCCAGCCGATGCAGAAGGTCCGCGCCGATACGGAAAAGAAACGGACCTATCAAGCCGTGGTGCACATCAAGGATCGAAAGCTCGTTCAGCTGGCGTCGGCAGAGATGCCGGACGTCAACTTCGTGGAAGGCACCAACGCCGCGGTCGGGGAGTCCGACGTCGCGTACCGGCAACTCGTGTCCTGGGACGGCAGCTACAACGATGTGTTCGTCGTGGACCTGCGGACGGGTGCCCGCCAGAAGCTGCTCGAGAAGTCGTACTTCGGCGCACGCATGTCGCCGGGCGGCAACTACCTGCTGTGGTACGACGATACCGCGAGGGCGTGGTTCGCGCAGCGGGCGACCGCCGCGGCGAAGCCGGTTAACCTCACCGCGGATCTGAAGGTCAGCTTCCAGGATGAAACGTGGGATACGCCAAATCAGCCGGCGCCGTACGGGTCGCCTGGATGGACCGAGGGGGATAAGTCCGTGCTGCTGTACGACCGCTATGACATCTGGGAAGTGAAGCCGGACGGCAGCGGCGCGCGCATGATCACCAAGGGGCTTGGCCGCGAGGGGAAGCTCGCCTTCCGCTACCAGCGGCTCGACCCCGAGGAACGCGCCATCCCGGCCGCCAAGCCGATCCTGCTGAGCACAACCGACGATCGAACCAAGGCGACCGGCTACTATCGGACGGCACTGTCGGGAACGAGCGCGCCCGAAAAGATCATCATGGCCGACAAGCAGTTCGGCGGTGTGATCAAGGCGAAGAACGCGGACGTCGTCGTGCTGACTGCCCAGCGCTTCGAAGAATTCCCTGACTTGTGGGTGACCACGACCGCGTTCGGCGACCTGAAGAAGGTCACCGACGCCAACCCGCAGCAGGCGCACTACCGATGGGGACGCTCCGAGCTGATCGATTACGTCAACACCGACGGCAAACCGTTGCGCGCCATCCTCACGAAGCCAGAGGACTTCGATTCATCAAAGAAGTACCCGTTGATGGTGTACATCTACGAGGAACTGACAAACGGCCTGCACCGCTATTCCGCGCCGTCGCCTGGCACGAGCGTCAACATGGCGCGCTACGTCAGTAACGGCTACATCATCCTGCAGCCCGACATCGTCTACGACACGGGTTACCCCGGGGAGAGCGCTGAGAAGTGTGTCATCCCGGCGGTGCAGAAAGTCGTATCGATGGGATTCGTCGATCCCGCTCGCGTGGGTATTCAGGGACACAGTTGGGGCGGCTATCAGATCACGCACCTCATTACCCGCACCAACATGTTCCGCGCCGTCGAGGCGGGGGCGTCGGTCGTGAACATGGTGAGCGCCTACGGTGGGACCCGGTGGGGCACCGGGATGTCACGCGCGTTCCAGTACGAGAAGACGCAGAGTCGAATTGGCGGGCCCCCCTGGAAGGATCCGCTGCAGTTCATCGAGAACTCGCCGATCTTCTGGGTCGAGAAAGTGAAGACTCCGTATCTCACGATCCACAACGATGAAGATGACGCTGTGCCGTGGTATCAGGGCATCGAGTTCCTGAGCGCGATGCGCCGCCTCGGGAAAGAGGCGTACATGTTCAACTACAACGGCGAGAAGCACGGCTTGCGCGACCGCGACAATCAGAAGCACTGGACGGTGCACATGGCCGAGTTCTTCGACCACTTCCTGCT
>JAIVJE010000278.1 GCA_020200195.1 Acidobacteriota bacterium
GCAATAACGTGCGCGCATCCGCTGCCAGCGAGGCGGACGGCTCGAAGAGGACCGCGCGCCGGGCTTCGCCGGACGCGCAGTGCACCAGCGAAAACAGCCCGCGATGGGCCCCGACATCCAGAAGCATCGCGTCGGGCGGCAGGATCCGCTGGATGTCGATGAAGGCGCCCATCTCGTCGCGGCTCTGGCCGTTTTCGACGAAGTGGAACTCCACATCAGGGAGGAACGCCGGCGTGACCCGCATCCTGAGCCCACGTCCGACGACGACGGACGGTCCGTCCGGGCCGTCCTCACGTGCAAACGCGAAGTGGCGCCCCTGCTGCGTGTAGCCGAAGCGGTAGGCGGCCAGCTTGCGCAGGACCGGCGCCGGGAGCACCGACGCCGCCGCCCGAGCCAGGTGCCGAACGACGCTCCAGGAGTGAAGGTTGATTGGCCTATACTATCGTTGTTCGGGTTTCCGCCGACGCCATGTCCCTCCAAGACATCCTCTCTGTCGTCGAAGCTGGCTCCGAGGAAGAGGCGCTCGCCAGGCAGGTCAATTTCGAGCGGCTGCCGGTGCACGTCGCTGTAATCATGGACGGCAATGGCCGGTGGGCGGCGCAGCGTCACCTTCCGCGCGTCGAGGGGCACCGCGCCGGCATCGAGTCGGTGCGCGAGGTGGTCGAAGGGTCCGCCCGGCTCGGGATCGGCGTGCTGACGCTGTACGCGTTTTCCGTGGAGAACTGGAAACGGCCGGCCGCGGAGGTCTCGACGCTGATGCTGCTGCTCAAGCGGTATCTGAGGCTCGAGCTCAACACGCTCCTCCGCAACAACATCCGCTTCCGCGTCATCGGCCGCGCGGACGAACTGTCACCAGAAATCCGGCGCGAGCTGTCGGTTGCCGAAGAGAAGACGTCCTCGAACAGCGGGATGCTCTTCAACATTGCGCTCAACTACGGGGGGCGCGCGGAGATCGTGGAAGCCGTACGCCGCCTGATCTCGGACGGTGTGCGACCGGAAAACCTCGACGAGCAGCGCTTCGGTGACTACCTCTACACCGCCGGGCAGCCCGATCCCGATCTGCTGATTCGCACGAGCGGCGAGATGCGGGTCAGCAACTTCCTGCTGTGGCAGATCGCATACGCGGAGATCTGGGTGACCGACACGCTGTGGCCCGATTTCCGCAAGCGGGACCTCCTCGAAGCGATTCTCGCCTACCAGAAACGCAATCGGCGCTACGGCGGCATCAATCAGCCGGCCGTCGCCGGGCGATGACTCGGTTACTCAGCGCGCTCGTTCTGCTGCCTCTCATCGTCGGCACCGTGTGGTTCCTGCCGCCCGCCGCCACGCTCGCGCTGGCGGCCCTCGCGGCCGTGCTCGCCTTTGGGGAATATGTGGTGATCGCGCGCGCGCTCGGCGCGCATGTGCCGTACGTCGTGCCTGGAACCGCCGTGCTTGCGGCGTGCGGCGCGTCCGGCGGCGCCTACCTGCCGCTCGACACGGTGCTGGCCGCGGCGCTGATCGTCACGGGCGCGACGGCCGTCGCATCGGGGCAGCCTGGTCAGGGAGTGCTTCGCGATACGGCCGCCGGGATGCTCCCGGTGATCTATATCGGCGTGCCGCTCGGCATGCTTGCGGCGGTGAGGACCATAGGGGGACGTGAGGCGCTGCTGCTCCTGATGATCACGATCGTCGTCAGCGACTCTGCGCAGTACTACACGGGACGCGCATTCGGCCGGAGGCCGCTGGCGCCGACGATCAGCCCGAAAAAGACGAGAGAGGGGGCGGTCGGCGGTGTGCTGTTCGGCACGCTGGCGATGACACTGGGCGGCTTGCGGGTATTTCCGGCCACGCCCGCCCTTCTGCTCGTTCT
>JAIVJE010000327.1 GCA_020200195.1 Acidobacteriota bacterium
TTAATGGATCGTGGATTGCAGATTGGCAAGGGTGGGATTATTCGAAAAGTGTCGATTGCGTTCTTCACGTCGCCAGGTCCAAGCTCAACTGCGAAGAATCTCTCCAATTTGCGAATAATCTCCAATCTGCAATCGGCCCTTCCTCACTCAATGAGCCAATTCCCAGTTAGCGAATCTGCACTATGAGTGCTCCCGACATCAAGACAGCCCTGCCTGGCCCGAAAGCCAAAGCGATCATCGATCGTGACGCGAAGTTCGTGTCCCCGTCCTATACACGCGACTATCCATTCGTGATCGCCCGCGGCGAAGGAGCGGTGGTCGAAGATGTCGACGGCAATCGTTTTCTCGACTGCGCGGCTGGCATTGCGGTCAACTCGACCGGCGTGTCCCATCCGGATGTCGTCAAAGCGATTACCGAACAGGCCCAGAAATTCATCCACATGTCGGGAACGGATTTTTACTACGAGCCTCAGGTCAGGCTGGCCGAGGAGCTCGCATCCATCGCACCGATTGACGGCGATGTGCGCACGTTTTTCGGCAACTCCGGCACCGAAGCGACGGAAGCAGCGATCAAGCTGTCGAGGTATTACACGAAGCGACCCGGCCTCATCGCGTTTCTTGGCGGCTTTCACGGGCGGTCGCTCGGGTCTCTGTCGCTGACGGCGAGCAAGGCCATTCAACGGCGCGGGTTCGGCCCGCTGATGCCTGGCGTCTACCACGCACCGTATCCCGATACGTATCGTGCCGCGAGCCCCGATCACGCCACTGCTCAGAGCATTTCGTTCATCGAGGACCAGCTCTTCACGCATCTGGTCTCCCCCGACGAGATCGGTGCGGTCGTCGTCGAGCCCATCCAGGGCGAAGGAGGCTACGTCGTCCCGCCAAAGTCGTTTCTCCAGCGCCTGCGCGAGCTGACAACGAAGCACGGGATGCTACTGGTGGTGGACGAGGTGCAGTCGGGGATGGGCCGCACGGGGAAGATGTTCGCCGCGGAGCACTTCGACTTGAAGGGGGACATCGTCAACATCGCCAAGGGCATCGCGTCGGGACTGCCGCTCGGAGTGACGTGCGCGCGCGCGGAGATCATGTCGTGGCCGCCAGGGGCGCACGCGAGCACATTCGGCGGAAACCCCGTGGCGTGCGCGGCCGCAAACGTGACGATCAAGTTGCTCAAGGACAAGCTAGTCGCCAACGCCGCCGCTGTGGGCGCTCATTTGATCGACGGGCTGCACGAGCTGCAGAACCGGCATCCGCTCATCGGTGACGTGCGAGGGAAGGGGCTCATGATCGGCATCGAGCTCGTTCGCGATCGCACGACGAAGGAGCGCGCGGTCAACGAGCGGAATGCCATGGTGCAGGCGATGTTTCGCCGTGGTGTGCTCGTGCTCGGCGCCGGCCGGAACGCGTTGCGCCTGGCCCCACCCCTGGTCTTGACCAAGGAGCAGGCCGACAGCGTGCTGAAGGTGTTCGATGCGGCGCTGACAGAGGTCGCAAAAGGGGGATCCTAAGCTCCAGACGAGACGGCCCTCCGCTTTCACAACTGATTACCGCCCCCGTCTCCCCTCGTAGACCGCACGCTCGGTTCGGCCCTCGTCGGGACTCTCATCGTCCTGCGGCCGTTCTTCGATCAGCTCGCGGCCCGTGGCTGTGTGAAACGACACGACTACCCAGTCGGCCCCGGCCGGGATCACGGGCCGGTGCCACACGTTTTCAGGGATTGCGAGCCAGCGGCGTTCGAGCGCCGCGTCGCCGCTCGTGAGCGGCTGTGAGACCCACTGCGTGCCGTTCCACAATTGCAGGTCGCCGGTTCCCCTGTATGACATGACACGCTGAACGCTGTTCGGGTGCCGCTCGGCACCGGACGAGCTGCCCTTCCGCAGCACGAAGATCCATGCGGATTGCACCGGCGCAGGCACCGCATCGAACGCGTCGAGCGGCACCGTTTCCCACGCCAGCTTCAGCGACGCCTCGCGCGCCAGCTCCGCGCGGACCCGCCCAATGGCGGCGTCGAGCTTCCCCAGTCGAAGCGCCCGCCAGACAGCGACATCCAGCGACTCGAGGATTGCGTGTTCCGCAGCGTCGAGCATCCGCGAATTATGCGCGCGCCGGCATGAGACCGGCGGTTCCAACCATGATTGGTCTGCACGTCGCACTGCACGTAGCACGTCCACCTCGCACGTAGTACCGAACGTTGCACAATGCACGTAGCACGTTGCACGTGACATGGTCCCTGTTTTGCTCTGTACCTGCCCATCGTGACGATAGCGAGGCAAAAGCTGGGAAAATCAGGCGAAGATCTGGCCGTCGCCGAGCTGACGCGGCGCGGGTACGCAGTTCTTGCCCGCCGCTATCGCAGCCGGCACGGCGAAATCGACATTGTCGCACTGGATGGCGACACCGTGGTCTTCGTCGAGGTCAAGGCCCGGACGACGGGGGAGTTTGGGATGGCGTCGGAGGCGGTGACCGGCTGGAAGCAGCGGCGGCTGACCGCGATGGCCGTCGATTATCTCGCCCGGAACCGTCTCACCGATCGTCCCTGCCGGTTCGACGTCGTGGCGATCACGCAGAAGGAGCGTGGGGCGCCTGCCGTCGAGGTCTTTCCCAATGCCTTTGCGTCGGCAAGTTGATTGCCTCAGACGCGCTGTGGTACGATCCGTCCTTCTGGCACAGCGCTGAGGCGGCGAAGACGTACGGGCGAGCGGGAATAACTCAGTGGTAGAGTGCGACCTTGCCAAGGTCGAAGTCGCGGGTTCGAATCCCGTTTCCCGCTCCAGTATTTGAATCGTTGGGGACCCCTGCACCCAACTGGCGCCCTTTGCTACGCGGGTAGGCTCCGCTCCGGGCGCGATGGTGTAGGGAGGGGGGACGCGACACCCCGCCTGGCGCGCTACGCTGCGTGGGGCCCGTTGCCCACTCCGCTCCGCGCGCGATCGAGTAGGAGGGGGCGGGCTGCACCCCAACTAGCGCCCTTCGCTACGCGGTATGCTCGCTCCGCGCCCGATCGTTGTAGGATCTCGGCGGCCACTTATGTTGATGCTCGTCTCCCTCCGCTGTTGTTGCCGCGCATAGACGCGGCCCTCGCATTTCTGATTCCGACCGGCGCCGTCGCCAAGTGGTAAGGCAGAGGTCTGCAAAACCTCCATCCCCGGTTCAAATCCGGGCGGCGCCTCCAAAAATCTTTAGGAAAGTCACATCGTCTGTTCGTGCGTGGCGCAATCTTGCGCTCGCAAGTGTTCCCAATTTGACCCAGATTCGTCATTGGTTGCGGATTGCGACGCGTCGTAAGTCGCTGACGCGCGGCGGCTTCTGAGATCGCTGCCATCGAAGGGTGGGAGGTTTCAAGAACCTCCGCCCCGGCACCGTCCAACAGACCGAGGATCTGAACGGCCTGAACGCTGCTGGGCCATCGCGATTGAAGAGCGTCACGCAACGCCATCGAATCATCGTTGTCGGACTGCGGTGATCGCATCGCACTCGCGCGTGTTCATCTGTTGGCGCGGCGCGACACCCTCGCACCGAGTCACGCTATCGACCGCGAAACGTGCACTCGCGCGTGTAGGTGAACGTGGGATTGCCATCCGCGTTCAGTCCCGTTCCGACGCCTTCGAGCGTGCATCGCACCTTTGGCCCGGCGATGTGATTGAAGAGAAACACCTGCCCGACCTCCTTCCCCGTTACCAGGTTGACCTCGAACCGGAATTGGTCGTCATGAATCATGACCGGGAGCGAGCCGGTTCGTCCTCGAGTACACCTGCTCTCCCGTATTCACGAGCGTACCGCTGACGAAATCGAAGACGGACGTGACGTGATACAGGACCCGTCCTCTGAAGTCGCCGTAGAGCTCGACGATGCGTACTCTGCTGGATCTTTCCCGTTGCTGTCGGCGTCTCCCAATGAACGATGGCGTTCTTGAGATCATCGAAGCCGCTGCCGGACACGTTCACAGTGCGGGTAGTCTCATGCTGGGTGCGGCCGAGGAGTTGCCAAAGGCACCCCACCATACTCCCGCGGGCGGATTCAGGACGCAGTCCACGACTTGAAAGCGGCGTTCGAGATCGATAGAAACAACGCGGACACGCTGCTCTTGCTGATGAACTGTTACCTGATATCGGGAAAGGTGTCGGCCGCGCGTCCACTCAACGAGCGTGCGCTGTCGCTCGATCCGCTCAAGTCGGTGACCCGTTGCATGCCGGCGCTGGTGAGACCACTGATCGCAACCGCCGTCTCCTCGAGGGACGAGCGCACCGACGGTCCCCCGCCCCAGCCACCGTCTTTGTTCTGCGCGGCGAGGAGCCACCGGGCGGCGCGACGCGTGACGGCGTCGGCGTGTGGAACTCCCTGTGCCGTTGTTGATCCCAATCCCGCCAGAACCCGTCCCGTTCCGAAAACTGGGTTCTCCTCATGCGGCGCCGCCTGGTTGCCGAACCACAATGGCACGAACGCGCCGTCTTCGCGCTGGCTGCTGCACAAGAACTGCACTGCGTGGCTGACCGCCAGGCGAATCCGCCGTTCGAGGGCGGGATCGACGAAGGACCGCCACGCGAGCCAGGCACGCAGTGCGTGTGCGGTCAAATCGTTCGAACTGCGGTCGAACGGTAGCGTCCCCCATCCGCGACAGAACGTGGGGATGCCGCCGTCGCGATTCTGCAAGTCGAGGAGCCAGCGCACGCCGAGCGCAGCGGCGTCACGGACGTCTGGATCGTCGCGCCCCAGGTGCGCGAGGGCGACCAGGGCGCTGGCGGTATCGTCCGCATCTGGCACGCCGCCGGGAAGATCCGTCCACGCCCAGCCGCCCGGAGCCGCGCCGGTATACGGGTGCTCGACTCGCCACTGCTGTCCGAGCAGCCAGTCGCGAATGCCGCGCCGCTCTTCGAGAGTCATGAGGGCAAGACCCTCACCGGATGCGAGCGCGTTGACGGAGAGGGTCGTCGTCCACGTCGCAAGATTGCTGTCGATCGCCCAACTGCCGTCAGCGCGAACGGATCGGCGGAGGAAAGCGAGCCCGTCACGAACGACCACATTCTGCCGCTCGCCCGCCGCGACGAGGCTCATCGTTACGAACGAGGTGAGTGGCACCGCCTCGAGAAACCCGCCGCCGTCCGGCTGGAGGCGTTCCAGCACGCGGAGGACGCGCTGACCTGCAAAGTCCCGCAGCCCGCGAATCAGTGGAAGGGCGGGACCGCGGCGGTGTCGCGCGAGTCCCATCGAGATGAGCGCCGGCAGTGCGTAGCTCACGACGGGCAGACGCAGGGCGCCGAACAGCCGCCGGGGAGCCAGAGCGAGCTCGAACGGGAGTTGCGGAATCAGCCGCCACGCGTCAGTTGCAGGCCCCAGACGTCCCGCAATCGCGGACATTGTCAGAATCGGGACCGAGAACGTCCGATCCCGACCGTAGCGTTCCGCCAGCGCGGCAGCAAGGCGAGTCGGCTGCGAGCTTCCCGCGGCACGGGTAATCCACGCCTCGGCGCCTGCCGCCGCGGACTCGACATGGTCGGCACGGCCGAATGCCAGGGCCGCCCAGACCAACGCGGTCGTGCTGATGTTACTGACACTGTCGGTTGTGTCACCCCATCCACCGTCTGCGTTGACGTTGGTCACGAGCCAACGAATGCCTGCCATCACGAGGGCTTCGTCTGACGGGGGGGAGGCATTCGCGTCCCGCGCCACGGCAAGCGCCGTCACCGCCGTGGCGGTTGCCAACGCGCTGCTGGACAGATGTCCTTCCCAATGGCCGTGGTCCCCGCGCCGCTCGAGCAGCGCGCGGCGCACGATCGCGGCGAATTCGTCAGGAGCCATTACCGCAGCTGGTTACAGGCTCAAATGACCAAGAGCGAGCAGACCGTAGTAGGTGTATTCACAGTCGAGCGTATGGTCCGCCCAGCTGCCATAGAAGCCACCGGCGCTCGTCCACAACGTATCGACGAAGTCCAGGCAGGGCTCTCGGAGATGGTCGATGTCGGCGTGCAAGGCCGCGAGCGCGTGAAGCGCGGTCGCTGTCGAGAGCAGGTCGGGCATTGGCGTGCGCGGCGCGGCGAAGAAGCCGCCACCCGGGTGGCAGCGTTCGAGAAGCCACCGTGACACGGAGGGGTACGGGGCCACATCGAGGTGACGCATCACCATGACGGCGGCCGCTGTGGCGGGAGTGGAGCCTTCTTGGGCGCCGGAATGGTTGGCGTAACCACCGTCAGCCGCTCGAACACCCTCAAGGCAACGCAGCATGCCGTCGCCATCAGGGACCGCGGCACCAAGATCTTCGAACGCGGCCATCGCAAGAAAGCACGCGTAAGCATTCCCGATGGGAGCGCCCTCCGTCAGCGCAAAGCCACCATCGGCCGACTGGAACGACTCCAGCCGATGGAGCATCCTGGCGGACGTCCCTGCATTCAGCCCGGACGCCGATCCCCAGGCGCGAGCCAGGCAGGCCAGGTGCACGAAGTCGAGCGACGCACCATTGCCAAAGTGCTGCAGGTATGAAGACGTGGTCTCGGGCGCGGGCTCGCCGAGGGCCAGCAGGGCCTCGAGGCCGAACACCGTGTAGTAGAGATCGCTGGCACCGGTGCGATCCTGGAAACCCCCATCGGCATTGAGCGATTGGCGCAGGAAACCGGCCACCAGATCGCGCGACTCACCCAGCGACGTCGGCGCGACCCTCGCGACCTGCAGCATTTCGCGCCTCAAACTCACTGCACCAACCCTTGACTTCCAAGTCGTTGAAGATCTTGCCGACCACCCGCCGCAGCAGGCCTTTCAGGCTGGAATGCTCGATCTCGGCGAGCGAGCGGATCGCCTGCTCCTTGTATCCCTGTAACAACGCCTCACAGCGGTCTTCGACCTTGAGCGCCGCCAGCGCGTCGAGCACGGCAGACCGTTGTTCGTGGGAGGTCGCCTGCCGACGCCATGCCGACGCCAGCACGGCGGCGTGCTCGTCGTGCGCGCGGCCTCGCTCGAGGCCAACGGCCAGGGGCAGCGACGGCCGCGCGCCGCACACATCGCCGTTCTTGCCGGCGAGATCCTCGATATCGTCGCGGATCTGATACGCGACGCCGAGCGCCTCGCTGTACTTGGCCAGCGCGGCGGACACGTCCTCCGACACACCAGCGTAAAGCGCGCCGATCGCGAGGGCCACCTCGAACGCGGGTGCGGTCTTTTGCCGGAAGATCTCCAGAACCTGCAACGACGAGAGTGCCTTCGGGTGACGCGTCCATGCCAGCTCGGCGCCTTGCCCAAGCGCCAGGGTGCGATGGCCCTGCGCGGCCGCGTGCAGCATGGCTACGGTCTCGGCGGACGGCGCGCCACATTCGGTCAGAAGTCGGTAACCCTCGCCGATGAGCAGATCGCCGACGTTGAGCGCCACGGGAGTGCCGTGCTCCGTATGCAGCGCGTCGACGCCGTACCGAGTCGGGTCGTCATCTTCGATGTCATCGTGGACGAGCGAGGCCTTGTGAAAACACTCGACCGCGATCGCTGCGCGGCGGAGGCCCGCGGGCACGGGTGCGTTGGGGTCCTCCGTCAGCGCCCGCCAGGCACACACGGTCAGGAAGGGCCGCCACCGTTTCCCCGCGCGCGAAAGCCAGTCGCGAGCAATCCGTTCGGTATCCGACTCCGCCGGACCGAGGAACGTCTCGAGCTGTGCCGGCAGGAACCACCCATCGACCTCGCGCCGGATGGATTCGAGGTCCATCCGATAGGTCCGATCGTCGCTCGTGAGGTGAATCACGTCCCAGACCCAGTCCACGTCGACGGCCGTATCGATGCAGTCGTCCTGCAGGAGAGGAATCGCCACGCCGGGAATCGCGGCCGCTTCCATATACGGAAACGCCCGCTCGAGCACCGACAGGCAACTGACGCCGACGATGGCCTCGATTTTTCCTGTCTCGATGATCGACATGACAATCGCGGAACCTTCCGCGACGAGCACGGCGTAGCCAAGCCGCTCGGCTTCTTCCTGGAGGTCCTGGATGGAGCAGAGGCCGCACTTCTTGCAAAGCAGCCCGAATTCGTCGAACGGCGCAGGACACTTGCTCTCGACGCGCAGACACTTAGGCATCAGCAGGAGTCGGCGCTCGTACGGAATGCCTGCGAGCGCGTCGCGCCACATCTCGTTGCTGATCAGGACCGCGGCATACTCGCGATACATGTCGGGCACGCCGGTACGAGCGAGCAGCTGTTCTGCATGCCGTCGTAAGTCGTCGGCCGGTACCGGCGGAACGGGAGAGACCCGGGCAACGTACGCGCGCGCCGCCGCCTTCAGCTGCTCGCGTTCGACGAGCGTCTGCGGAATGTTCGCCTGAGGGGCGCGCGCCGGTTGCACCGGCAGCACGCGTGGCAACGCGATCCTGACCTGTGGTTCCATGTGCTGACCCTAGGTGTACGCCCCGAACCCGAAAAACCAGTGCCTCTTTGCAAACCGGTACATCCAGTGCTCTTCGGGCACTTCATGACCCGGCTGGTGCTGGCTCGTGCGGCTGCCCATCGCGTCGAGTTCCCCCAGGCCCGCACCAGTAGCGCGGTGCGTGGTATCCCGCGCGCCATGCCGTTTCACAAGTGTCTTCACGAGATCCGGGCGCTCGAGCACGATGCAGCCGCGAGTGGTTTTGGCAGCGGTTTCGCGGAAGTCTCGGATGAAGGGGGAATTGTTCAATACCTCGAAGATGTCCCGCTCGTCGTCGATGCTCTCCGTCGCGAACTGAATGATCGGACACGGTTCGATGTCTCCCCACGGATTGATGTGATGGCTGATGCCTGTCGCCATCGGGCAGAGCGCTTGCCCCTGGTCGTCCCAGTACGCGTCCACGAGCGCCAGGGGCAGTTTCGAACGCATCCGCACGACGAACCGTCGGACATGCCGGACCTGTTCTGGCGTAAGCGCCAGCTCCGGACACGCGTTGTCACCGACGGGACGGTACGTGTGGTACCACACGTAGTGCACGCCGCGGCCGATGAGGTGCCGCAGCCACGCTTCGTCGACCAGCTCGTCGACGTTGCTGCGGCACACGCTGGTGGCGACGCCGACAATAAGGCGGTTTCTGGTGCAGGCCTCGAGTCCGGCGAGTGTCTTGTTGAGGACGTCCTTGCGCCCTCGTCGGGTGTTGCTGACGCTGGACGTCCCCTCGATGCTGATGAGGGGCGTGGCGTTGGCGAGGCGGCGAAGCTCGCGCGCGATCTCGTCAGTGATTAGGTGGCCATTCGTGAAAATCTGGAAGTAACAGTCCCTGTGGCGGCCCAGGATGTCGAGCAGCTGAGGATGCATGAACGGCTCGCCGCCGAGCAGTCCGAAAAAGCTGTTGCCGCGCTTCTTCGCAGACGTAATCAGCCGATCCATGCGGCCCGCGTCGATGAAATGCCGGGGGCCGTCGACTTTGACCCAGCAACCCTGGCAGCGGAGGGTGCAGCTGTTGATGATGGAGATGTAGAGGAATGGAGGGAAGTGCTCGCCTCGAGCGAGCCGCGTCTTGAAGCGCTGAACCGACCGAACCCCTTTGACGCCGAAGTTCCACGTAAATGTCCACAGGACGCGTGGATCCGTCTCGGTGAGCATTCGCCTGGCAAACGGTACGATCACAAGGGCTCCTCTCCGCCGCCATCCGCCATCGCCCGTGCCGTTTTTGCCTGGATCTGGTCGAGCGAGGGGAGCGCTGCGAGCACCTCGGGCGGGATACCGAGGTCCTGCTGCAGCTTCGTCAGGCATTTACGACGCTCATCGAGCGCACGTTTCTCATCCCGCTCGCGGGAGAAGCGCGCCTGTGCGTCCGCACTGCGCTGGCGCAGCGCGGCGTAAATATCGCCGCCGAGCAATGCCGAAATGTCCACCTTCATCTTTTCGCGGTGGAGATCCTCGTCTCGTATCTCGTCTCCGTTGATCGGTCCACCCTTGTACTTGGGGAAGAGGATTGCAACCTCCGGACACACACGGGAGCACGCCGGGCAGTCCGTTTTGCAGTTGGTCGGGTTCCTGACCTCGATCTTCTTGTCTTTCGACACGCCGTAGACGTCAAACAGACAGAATGTCAGGCACTGCATGCAGTTGGTGCAGCGGCTGAAATCGATGACCGGAAACCACGGCTTCCACTTCGCGCGCGGGGCGGTATTCGCGCGCGCATGGAGCTCTTCGAGACCCCGGAGCATTCCGTCCGGCTCGAGACCCTCGACGTTGCAGAAAAAGACGGGACGCCCGTCGCCGTGACTCTCGGCCACGCCAGGCTGTGCCTGTTCGAAGCGGCCGAGCACCGCAATCGGTCCCTCGCCGGGCAGAGCCGCCATGCCGGTGCCGGTAGCGACGCGCGTGACCCCGTAACCGCTCTCGAGAAGCTGTCGCAGCGCCGCCAAGCGCACGGGCGCATCAAGGGGTCGGCTGCCCAAACCTTCGTAGAGCACGATGCGAAGGGCGCGGGCGTTGCTCATGGCGTCTCCACAGGCAATTCGAGCGCCAAAAGAATCTCGGGGACTTCCGCGACGCGCATGTTCACCACGCGCACGCCTTCTGGAAGAACGGAGCCGGCGGCGCTGAATAGCCAGCGAACGGCCCGTGGATAGCAGGCGACGATCGTCGCTCCATCCGCCGCCGCGATGTCTGCGAGGCCCGGGTCGCGCCGTGCCGACATTTCGCAGAGATCGGGAACGGCTTCGAACGATACCCCAGAAGCGCTCAACTGCTCGAGTACGGCCGCCTTTGTGTCTGCCGGCACGACCTGCGCATACGCGCAATGGCAGTAGAGGATGCGGGTTGGGTTGGGCATCGTGTGTCTCGCCGCTAGGTGGCCACGCCGGCCATGCGGTGCGTCGGCGTCGGCCGCCCAGGCCGGAAGCGCTCGAGGTGGCGAACCCTCAGCGCTGTACTCCTGGCGTGGCCTTCGTCGTCCAGCGCACGCCGGACCACCGCTTCGAGACGTTCGGGCGCCGCTTCAGCGCGAAGGTTGAGCGTGATTTCTGCGGCGTCCACATGCGCGTCCAGGGCGAACGCGGTTTCTGGAGGCTCATCGGTGTGCACGGCGTTCACGACGGAAATCCCGCGTCCGTTGAGGGGGATCAGCGTGAGTTTGAGATGCGCGATCTCCAAGGCGCTTCCCGCAAGATCAGTATGAACGCGCTGGGCGATTGCCTGAAGGAGCTCGTCGCCATCGACCGGCGGGCCTTCAAGCGTCACTGTGCAGTTCAGCCACCCGAGCAGCGCCTCGCCATCGGCATATGTGTCGTAATCGATATCCAACACCCGTCCGCTACCGTGTCCGTCGAGAAGTCCGTCGATCCAGTCTCCAATCCCTGTCCCCGTTCTGGCGGAGATCTCGAGCACTCGCGCAGCAGGGTAAGACGCCGTGAGTTC
>JAIVJE010000279.1 GCA_020200195.1 Acidobacteriota bacterium
GGCTGGAACCGACCTTCAAGACGCTGCTCGCCCTGCCACGGTATCGGGGCCATTACTACAACTGGTACGACACGCGCACGCTCACGCCCCTCGTCCCTGCCTATATCTCAACGGTCGACAGCGGGAATCTGGTCGGCTACCTCATGACCCTCAAGATCGGGCTCGCCGGGCTGATCGACCGCGTCCCGCTCCTCGACCCGCAGGCGCTCGATGGGCTCGGGGATGCGATTGCTTTGTGCGAGGAGTGGCTGAGCGGTCCGGGAACCGGACGCAATACAGCGGCGGGACGCAGACTGCGGAAAGAACTGGCCGGGGTACGCGCTGAGCTGGCGGAACGGCCCGCGTCGCTCGGCGCGTGGCGGGCGCTCCTCGAGCGACTGGGAGACCGACTCTCGGCCGTCGGCGTACTGCTGCGCGAGATCGAGGAGGCGACGGCGGAGGCTGCCGGATCCACGGCAGTCGCGAATGCCGGAGAGTGGCTGGATCGCGCAGCGGCCGGCGTCGCCGAACGCCGCGCGGACCTCGATCTTCTCGCACCGTGGACGGCAGGCGTCGAAGCGCTCGGCGCCGCACTGCCCGATCCGGGCCCGGCGCCTACTCTCGGCGAACTGGTGCGCTGGTGCGCGCACGCCTCGGCAGCACTTGAAGGCGTGCCGAACGCGCGGGATCTGCGCGCTGCGCTCGACCGCTCGCGCGCGCACGGAGAGGAGCTGATCGACCGGGCCGTACGGTTGGGGGAGCTCGCAGACGATCTGGTCGAAGAAACCGAGTTCAGCTTTCTCTTCAACGAGGAGCGGCAGCTGTTCTCGATCGGCTTCAGCGTCACCGATGGGCGGCTCGATTCGTCGTACTACGACACGTTCGCATCGGAAGCGCGTCTCGCCAGCTTCGTCGCGGTCGCGACAGGTCAGATCCCTCATGAGCACTGGTTCAAGCTTGGACGTTCCCTGACACCCGCCGGCCGGGCACGCGCGCTCCTCTCCTGGAGCGCCTCGATGTTCGAGTACTTCATGCCGCTACTCGTCATGCGGGCGTATCCATCGACGCTCCTCGACGAGACGTACCGCGCCGTCGTGGACCGGCAGATCCGGTACGGCGCCGAGCGAGGAGTCCCCTGGGGCATTTCGGAATCCGCGTATAACGCGCAGGATCTCAACCGCAATTATCAGTACCGCGCCTTCGGCGTCCCTGGCCTCGGTCTGAAACGGGGCCTTGCCGACGATCTGGTCGTTGCACCGTACGCGTCCATCCTGGCGGCGCCGCTGGTGCCGCTCGACGTGCTGAACAACCTCGAACGGCTGGCCCGGGAAGGCATGTCCGGGCGCTACGGGTTCTACGAAGCGATTGATTACACGCCCGAACGGAATCCGGTTGGCGAGCGGCCAGGCGTGGTGTTGCCGACCTACATGGCGCATCACCAGGGTATGAGCCTCGTCGCGCTCGACAACGCACTGCACGACGCGCCGATGCAGCAGCGTTTCCACGGCGACCCGCGCGTGCAGGCGGCGGACCTGCTGCTCCAGGAAGTCCGCGCGCACACCTGCTCTCGAATGGCTCGTACGTCGTCATGATCACCAACGGCGGCGGCGGCTTCAGCCGGCGACAGCAGACGGCGCTGACGCGGTGGCGTGAGGACGTCTCGACGGATGCCTGGGGCAGTTTCTGTTTCGTTCGCGACCTCGAGACGGGCGAGTACTGGTCCACGGCGTACCAGCCGACGTCGCGGGAGCCTGAAGAGTATGAGGTCACCTTTGCGCCGGATCGGGCCGTCCTGCGCCGGGTTGATGCCGATATAGAAACGCGCACCGAAGTGGTGGTGTCACCGGAAGACGATGCGGAATTGAGACGAGTGTCGGTGACCAATCACGGCAACCGGAGCCGGAGTCTCGACCTGACGAGTTACGCCGAGGTGGTGCTCGCACCCGCCGATGCCGACCTGGCGCACCCGGCATTCAGCAATCTTTTCGTCGAAACGCGGAGCGTGCCGGAGCGCGACGCACTCATCTGCGTCCGTCGCCCGCGCTCGGGCAGCCACCGGCAGTTTCTGATTCACGTGCTGAGCGGGCATGGGCGTATCGGCGTCGCGACCCAGCACGAGACCGACCGCGCCCGCTTCATCGGCCGCGGCGGAACGCTCGAGCGGCCTCTGGCGCTCTACGGCGGTGGGTCCCTGTCGAACACGACCGGGCCGGTGCTCGATCCAATTGTCAGTCTCAGGCAGTCGATCCGGCTGCCGCCCGGCGCGACCGCGCGTCTCGCGTTCACGACGGCTTACGCCGAAAGCGAGGAGACGGCGCGGGGTCTGATCGAGAAGTACCACGACCGCCGCGCGGTGGCGCGAGCGCTGGCGCTGGCCAGCACGCACGCCCAGATTGAGCTGAGGCACATGAGCCTCACGGTCGAAGACACGATGCTGTTTGCTGGTCGTCGAGCTGTTGCGAGCGCACGAGTATCTGCGGCTGAAGGGTCTGCAGTTCGATCTCGTCGTGCTCAACGAGCACCCCGCGAGTTACCTCCAGGATCTTCAGCAGGAGCTCCAGCGCCTGGTCGACGCATGCCCGGAACAGCCCTGGATAGACCGCGCGGGCGGCATCTTTCTCCGCCGCGCCGATCTGCTTCCCCCCGAGGACAATCTGCTCTTCCGCGCGGCTGCACGCGCCGTGATGGACGGTGCTGACGGCGGATTGCGCAACCAGCTCACCCGCCCCCAGTTACCCGTGACGCTGGCGCCGATGCGATCCGAGGTGCCTGATGCGGTGGCGCCCGTCTACGCCGCCGCGCAAGTGCCGCAAGCGGGCGGGCGCGGCCTGGAACTCTTCAACGGCCAGGGCGGCTTCGCCGACGGTGGGCGCGAGTACGTCATTCGAGTCAACGAAGGGGTCGCCGCGTTGCCGCCGGCGCCGTGGACGAACGTAGTCGCTCACGCACGGTTCGGATTCGCTTGTACCGAGTCCGGCACCGGCTACACCTGGTCGCAGAACAGCCACGACAACCGGCTCACGCCCTGGCGAAACGATCCGGTCAGAGATCCTCCCGGAGAGGCGATTTTCATCCGCGACGAGGTGAGCGGTGCGTTCTGGTCCGCAACGGCGCTGCCGGCCGGCAGCGGTCTGCCGTACACGGCACGCCACGGCCACGGATACTCGGTCTACGAGCACGCACGCGACAACGTCGCTTCAGAGCTGGTGCTGTTCGTCCCGCGCGAACAGTCGGTCAAAATCTTCCGCCTGTCGCTCCGGAACACGTCGTCGCGTAGTCGCCGGCTTTCCGTGACGCTTTATGCGGAATGGGTGCTGGGCGAGAACCGTTCGCGTACCGGCATTCACGTCGTGACGGACACCGAACCTGCCACCGGCGCCGTTGTCGCGCGTAATGCGTTCCGGCAGGAGTTCCCGGACCGCGTCGCGTTCCTGGATTTGCAGGGTGACGCACGGACCGTCACGGGGGACCGGACCGAATTCATCGGCCGGAACGGATCGCTCCGGCGCCCCGCGGCGCTCTGGCGTGAGGGGCTGTCGAACCGGACAGGTGCCGCGCTCGATCCCTGCGGCGCGGTGCAGGTTCAGGTCGACCTCGGACCCTCCGAAGAACGTGTGCTCGTCGGACTTCTCGGCGACGCGGTGGACAGCGGCGAAGTGCGCGAGCTGGTCGAGAGATTCCGCGACCTGAAGACCGTCGATGCTGCCCTCGCCGACGTACGCCGCTTCTGGGACGATGTGCTGGGCACGCTGACCGTGCGCACGCCAGATCGGTCGCTGGATCTTCTCCTCAATCGCTGGCTCCTCTATCAGACGCTCGCGTGCCGCGTGTGGGGCCGATCGGCGTTCTACCAGTCGAGCGGCGCGTTCGGCTTCCGCGACCAACTCCAGGACACGCTCGCGCTGCTCGGGTCAGCGCCGGACATCGCGCGTGCCCATCTCCTGCACGCCGCGTCGCGGCAGTTCGTCGAAGGCGACGTGCAGCACTGGTGGCACGAGCCCGGCGGGCAGGGGGTACGCACGCGCTTTTCGGACGACAGGCTCTGGCTCGTTTATGCTGCATTGCAGTAC
>JAIVJE010000328.1 GCA_020200195.1 Acidobacteriota bacterium
GGCCGAGAGGCCGATCGACGTTTAGCAAACCATGGGACTTGAGCCCGATTGTCCCTGAAATGTCCCTGCCACGAGCTCGATCGACGCGGTCGTCGGACCGCGGACGACTCTCTTGTTTCGCCTTCAGCCACTCGGCCACCTCACCGCGGCGAGATTTCCTGAGTGTACGACAGCGTGAGAGTTACGGGAACCCGCAATGCCACGACATAAGCGCCACTGACGGCGGTGGACTATCTCGGCGGCGCCACCCTGACGCGAACAAAGAACCGGTCAATGGCGGCGGCATACCCCTCCCATGCTCGGACCAGTACTAATTCGAGTGGCGTATCGCCACTAGACATCGCTCTGAGTTTACAAAAATGCGAATACGGCTCCGCCAGCCGGCCCTGCAAGACAAGATGCCCAAACCAGGAGGGCAATCGGCGGAAGGGTGAAAATCATGTTTCATATTTCGAGCAGCGGCGCCCGCTCGAATCGGGATCTTCCCGTCGCGCCCGTGCGCGACGACTTCAACGCGCTCGGGCCGTCCGGTCTCGCGGGCGGCGTCCATCGCGTCACTCTTGCGGTCGTGGTGCGAGGAATCCCGCTCGGCGTGTTTGCGGCGAACCAGTTCATTGCCGGCGGTCTGCCCTGTCAGGGCTGTCCTTGAGCACTTTGCGAAACGCGGTGAATGCCAACTCGACAACCTTGGGGTCGGCGATGCGGAGTTTCTGCTGGATCTCCGCCGGCCACATTCCGGCGCCGGCAACAAGCGGCTCCTTCGACAGCTTCAAGTGCTTGGCGAACTGCTCGATGATGAATTCCGACGGCGGGTTGCGCCGGTCGTGCTCAATGTGTCGGCCTTTTTCGCGCTGAGGGTCGATGCGCGCACTCGCGCGAGGGCTGTTCTGCTGAGCCGGCGCGGCTGCTTCTCGTTGGTCGTGATGGTGTAGACTCCGCGCACCATCCGCTCGTGTTCTTCGCCGGAGCTTCCAAGCGCCACATGTTCTCCTTGGCTGCACGCCCTCTCAGGTTGAGCGCTTCTGACCGCGGCGGCTTCGAAGCGACCGTGTCCGGGCGTCAGATGTCGGTCGTCCAGCGTCAGCCCGCAGTGGTTCGTCGGTTGCCGCGGGTTTCTAGCCTCAACGTCCCCACCCGACGTTCTTCGTCAGGAGACTGAGATGAAAGCGATCACCTTCGTAGCGGTCATTCTGCTGTGCACCGATGCGTCGGCCCAGCTTCCCACCGCCACTCTGCGCGGCTTCGTGCAGGACGCAACCGGCGCCGTCGTGCCTGGAGTCACCGTCCAGATCACGGCGGTTGCGACCGGCCAGCAGCGCCAGGCGGTGACCGACGGCGGAGGACGCTACGAGCTAGCCTTCGTCAACGTCGGCCGCTACGAGCTGAGCGCCACGCTGGCGGGCTTCAAGACCGTGGCGCGGAGCTTCACGCTGGAGGTCGATCAGACCCTGCGGCTCGACTTTGCGATGGAACTGGGAACGGCGGCAGAGACGGTCAACGTCGTCGGCGACGCGCCGCTCGTGCAGACGACGAGCGCCAGCCCGGGCACCGTGATCGACGGCCGCCGCATGGTGGACATCCCGCTCAACTCCCGCGATTTCCAGCAGTTGACGTTGCTCGCGCCGGGGAGCGTCGTGCCGCCCGGCGGCGATGTCACCTTCACGATCAACGTCGCGGGCCAGCGCACCGACGCCAACGACTTCCTGATCGACGGGGCCACCAACAACGACCTGCGCAACAACCAGATCGTGATGCCGCCCAATGTCGAGACCGTGCAGGAGTTCAAGATTCAGGAGAACTCGTTCAACGCCGAGTACGGGCGCGCCTCCGGCGCCGTCGTGAACATTGTCACGCGCTCGGGCGGCAACCAGTTCGATGGTTCGATCTTCGAGTTCCTGCGCAACGACATGTTCGACTCGCGGAATTACTTTGACGACCCCAATGCGCCCGTGCCCCCGTTCAAACGCAACGTGTTCGGTGCGGTCGTGGGCGGGCCGATCGTCCGCGGGCGCACCTTCTTCTTCGTGTCGTACGAAGGGCGGCGGCAGCGTGAGTCGGTCACCCTGCGCTCGCGTGTGCCCACCGAGGAAGAGCGCCGCGGCATCATCCGCAACGCGCAGGGGAGCGTCGTGCAGGACTTTTCCGGGCGCATCGACCCCGTGGCGCAGAACCTGCTGGCCTTCGTCCCGATGCCCAACAGCACTGGCAGCTTCAACTGGGTGGGTATCGGCAAGCGGCCGCGCGAGGCCGATCAGTACTCGATCAAGCTCGATCACGACTTCAACAACGCCAACCGCACTACCGTGTCCTACTTGTGGCAGCGCGACAGCCGCATCGAGCCCGCGACCAGCACCAACCTCCCGGGGTTTGGCGACGTCCGCGACGCGCACCGCTATCACGCTACCGTCAGTCATCAGGCGACGCTCTCACCACGGGTGCTCAACCAGACGGTCGTTGGCTTCAACATGCTGGACGCCGTGGCCTACGCGGTCGACGACTCGCTGCCGAGCGCCGTGGGCATCAACAATGGCGTGACCGATCCGGTCGGCCTGCCGAACGTGAACGTCGTGGGCTGGTTCCAGCTCGGACACGGCACGGCTCCCTTCGGCTGGCGGGATCCGAAGTTCAGCGTGCGCAACGCGTTCTCCGTTCTGGCGGGCCGGCACTCGATGCGCATCGGCGGCGAGTGGCGCACCTGGTCGAATCGCCAGTACGGTGTAAACACCGGTCAGTACCGCTTTGACGGCACGTTCACCACCAACGCCTACTCCGACTTCCTCAGCGGCAGGGCGGCGACGGTGAGCGCGGTCTTCGGGGACCAGACGACACGCCTCCGGACGGATGTCTACAGCGCGTTCGTGCAGGACGACTGGACGCTCGGGCCGCGACTGACGCTGAATGCCGGGGCGCGGTGGGAGTACTACACCCCGCCCCAGGAGGAGCAGGACCGTTCATTCCAGATCTTCGACCAGCAGACGGGCGTGGTGTCGCGCGGCACGTCGCCGTACAAGGCCGAAAAGGCCAACATCGCCCCGCGCGTCGGCATCGCCTTCGACCCCCGCGGCAAAGGGAAGATGGCGATTCGGGGCGGCTACGGCATCTTCTACAACCAGGGCACCGTCGGCGTGGCCCGCAACCTCGTACTCAACCCACCGGAAGCGACCTCGATTACGTTCCGCGGCACGACGCTGGCAAATCCGTTCAGCGGCCAGGGCGTGGCGACGGTGCCGACGCTCGACACCGTCGAGGACTCGATCGCGACGCCGCTCGTGCACAGCTACAACGGCAACGTACAAATCGAAGTGTTGCCAAGCACCATGCTCGAAATCGGCTACTACGGATCCGTCGGCCGAAATCTCGAGGTCACGCGAGACATCAACCAGGCGGTCTTCGTCCCGGGCAGCTCCACCGCGACCAATACCGATGCGCGGCGGCCATATCCGGGCTACGGGTCGATTCTCAAGCGCGAATTCATCGCCCGTTCGAGCTACGACTCACTGCAGATCGTCGTGCAGCGCCGGATGTCCAAGGGTTTCACGGTGTCCGGCTCGTATGTCCTGTCGAACTCGGAGGACCTCGGATCCAGCTCGGGCTTCCGGCCGCAGGACAGTCGCAACCTCGAGGCGGAGTGGGGACCTTCGGATTTCGACGTTCGCCACCGCGGCGTCGTGAATTTCATCTGGGAGATACCGGGCCGCTTCTCCTCCAGCCTCCTCAACGGCTTCCTCGCGGGATGGCAGATCAGTGGCGTGAGCCAGTTCCAAACGGGCAGCCCGCTGAACGTCATCCTGGCCACCGACAACAGCCTCACCGGCGTCCGTCAGGACCGGCCGAATCTGGTCGGCGATGTCGATCGCGAGAACCCGTCGGCCACGGGGTGGCTCGATCCGGCGGCCTTTGCGGCGCCGGCCGCGGGCCAGTTCGGCACCCTCCCGCGCAATGCGGCGCGAGGACCCGGCTTCAGCAACACCGACCTTGCCTTCATGAAACGATTCGCGCCGGGCGGCGCCGATGGGATCCGGCTCGAGTTCCGATTCGAAGTCTATAACCTGACCGATACCGTCAACCTGGCTTCGCCCAGCGTGCAGCTCGGGTCGGCCAACTTCGGCCAGATCTCGCGGACGCGGACGATTCGCGGAGACGCCGGGTCGTCGCGTCAACTGCAGTTCGGTCTGAAGCTGCACTTCTGAGCGATGCTGTCCGGTGACCGCAGAAATGTAGGAGAGGAATCAAGATGAGATCTTTCAATCGAGGCTTGGTCTTTATCGCGGCCACGGCGCTGCTGACGGCGGCGACCGCGATGCCAGGGGCTGCCCGAACCGAGCAGGCAGCTGTCGCCGTCAAGGCCTATTACCCTGCGGCCGGGAACGACACGTGGGAGAAGAAGCGCCCCGAAGACGTCGGGATGGATCCGAAGGCGCTTGCGGCCGCCATCGAGCTTGCCAAGGCGAGCGACAACAAGCAGGAGTTCTCGCTCAACCCCCGCGAGTACATCGAGAAGCGTACCGCGGAGGAGGGCTCGGGCGAGCTGCTCGGCCCGTTCCGCGATCGCACGACGATCAACGGCGTGGTCCTCCGCCATGGCTATGTCGTCGCGGAGTTTGGCGACACCTTGAAGCCGGACATGACGTTCAGCGTCGCCAAGAGCTTCGTGTCGACGACCGTGGGGCTGGCCTTCGACGCCGGCCTCATCAAGGACGTGAACGATCCGGTCGGCCAGTACGTCAAGGACGGCGGTTACGACAGCCCGCACAACGCGCCGATCACCTGGCAGCAGTCGCTGCAGCAGACCAGCGAATGGGAAGGCACGTTATGGGGCAAGCACGACACCGCGGATCGCCGACGCGGCAAGGATCGGAAGCTCGAAAAACCGGGCAACTTCTATGAGTACAACGACGTCCGCGTCAATCGCGTCGCGCTCAATTCGCTCCTCGTGTGGAAGCGGCCGCTGCCCGACGTGCTTCGCGAGAAAGTGATGACGCCGATCGGCGCTTCGTCCACATGGGAGTGGCACGGCTACCGCAATTCCGACATCGTCATCGACGGCAAGACGATCAAGTCCGTCAGCGGCGGCGGACACTGGGGTGGCGGCGTGTGGATCACGTCCCGCGATCTGGCGCGCGTCGGCTATCTCTTCCTGCGTAAGGGCAAGTGGGGCGACCGTCAGCTCATCTCCGAGCGTTGGATCAAGCTGGCGACCACGCCAGGCGAGGTCAATCCCCAATACGGTTACATGTGGTGGCTGAACACCGGACAGAAACAGTGGCCGGGTGTCCCCGAGTCGGCCTTCGCGATGCTTGGCGCCGGATCGAACATCTGCTTCGTCGATCCCGACCACGACCTGGTGGTGGTGCTCCGATGGGTCGATCGGCGGAGTCGCGACATCCTGCTCGGCATCATCCAGAGCGTCAAATCCGGCGCAACCATCGCTGCGATGACCGATACTCGCCGCGGGACGCCGTCTCACGAGGAGTAGAGACCAACAACCGATCGACCTAGTCGGACACTAGAGGCGCCTTACTGCTGCGACGTTGTCGCCGCCACCTTCGGCGTCACGAGGATACGTTTGGGCCCGCTGCCGCGCGCGAATTGCATGTTCGTGAGTACCTTGCGCGACTCGACATCGATGGCCGCCACGGCGTCCGAATACCAGAGGCTGACGAACACGACCTTGCCGTCGGGCCGCATCGTGAACCAGTGCGGAAAATGGCCCACGCGGATCTGCGCGATCTCCTTCAGGTCGCTCGTGCGGACGATGCGAACGAGATCGTTGATGCAATCGGTGACCCACAGTTCCTGATCGTTGTTCACCAGCTGCAGCGCGTGCGTCCACGTCTCCAGGTACGGCTCCGGAATCCCGTCCGGCAGCGTGCCGAGCTCGACTCGCTGAGTGACGGTCCGCTTCCAGGGATCAACGACGACGAATCCCAGGAGGTTGGACAAGGCGGCGTACAGCAGTTTGCCATCGCTCGTTGGCTGCATCGGGCGCACTCCATCAGCCGTTTCGATGGTCTCGACCATCGACTGTGCGTCGGGATCGATCACGGCGATGGCGTTCCCGTACTGCGCGCCCACATAGATGCGGCGTCCGCCGCTGCCGGTGTAAGCGTCGTGCGGCCCCTTGGGCGTTGGAATTTTCTTGATGAGCTTCAACGGGTCGAGCTGCACGACGGCGACTTGATCTTCGCCGCGCATCGGGACGTAGGCGAAGCGGCCGTCCTTGGTGAGCGTCATCTGGTTCGGGTCTTTGCCAAGCGGAATCTGACTTGTCACGCGTCCCGTGCGCACGTCGACAACCTGGAAGTTCCCGGTCCGATCGCTCGCCAGGTAGATCTTCGATCCGTCAGCGGAGGCCGACAGTCCATGCGGCTTCGGATCGACGGTGATGCGCCGGATCTCCTTGAAACTGAACGCATCCACCTCGACGAGCTGATCGATATCACCCAGCGTCACCCACAAGGTCACATCGCGTTGTTGCGCGGTCACCGCCAACGAGGTAACCAGGAGTGCGACTGGAACGACAAATCGATGGTGCATTGCGTCTCCCTCAACGGCGTCAGTCGACTGGCGGCGCGTACCTGGCAGAAGCCACCGCCGCTGTTCGGCCCGGATAACTCATCTTAGCGTAAGGGCTACTTCGAACCGACGATCGGCAGCACGATGTGCGACGTCCGCTCCGGGTCGTGGTACACCGAGTTCTCGGCGATTACCCAGCGCCGATGCCGACCGAGCGGCTCGCCCGTATTGGGGTTGACGTCGAATCGCGGAAAGTTGCTGCTCGAGATGTCCAGCCGGATGCGGTGGCCCGCCTTGAAGAGATTGCTGGTTGGATAAAGAACGATGGTCACCGGGACAATCTCACCGGGCTTGAGCAGGACCGCCTTGCCCAGTCCTTGCCGATACCGCATCCGGACGATGCTGTCGGCGAGGTTCAACGCAAAGCCGTGTGGATAGTCGGCATTCGGCGGATAGACGTCGACGAGCTTCGCCGTGAAGTCGGTGTCAACCGCCGACGATGAAGCCCAGAGCTTGACTTCGAGCGGTCCCGTCACTTCGGTGTCCGTTGACAGCGGCGCGGTCTCGAACACCAGCACGTCGTTGCGTGCGGCGAGCGGTAGCGCATCGTCGCACCCGAAGAATTTTGGTGCACAGCGCTGGTCGTACCCACCAGGCTCCATCAGCGGCGCCGCGGACGAGATGTTGCCGCCGATCGTGGGAACCGGCCGTCGCGGATCGAACGCGTACGTTGTCGGGCCGGCCGGGGACGGTTTGCGCGATGAC
>JAIVJE010000039.1 GCA_020200195.1 Acidobacteriota bacterium
ATCCGGCGATTTCCAGGATCGCTGCCGCGACGAACACCAGGATATTGATCATCTGTCGCGTAACGCATCTTATCTCGACTACGCCGTAACCCTGAGTGTGCGAAGCGTGATAATTGTGCGAGTGGACATCGAGTCTACAGCCAGGAGTCAGATCATGAAGCACATCCGATCCACCGTCGCGATTGCGGTCGCGCTCACGTCGCTGACATCGGGTACGGGCGCTCCAGCGCAGGAGCGCCCCCCGTCAGACTCGCAAAAAGTCGAGATGCGCCTTTACCCGACGACTGCGGGGACATTTGGGTTCTGGCCCGCAGAGATGAGGCATTTTGCCTGGACGAAGGGCGACACGGTCCTCCAGCTTCATGGCATCGGCCCATGGATGATCACGTACGTCAATTCGTCAGATGACCCGCGCACGCCGAAGTAATCCGGTGGCGCAAGTACTCGGGGCCGAGCGCGGGCCCCAAGCCTCCTACGATCTCTCTCTTTAGAACGTCATCCGGGTTGTGATGCCGAACGTGCGCGGTTGATTGGTCAGATAGCCGATGCGCGCGCGGGTCCCGCGCTCCTGGTCGAACGAGAGAAAAGCGCGTTCGTCAGTCACGTTGTGGACGTAACCCGAGACGTCCCACTTCCCGCGGCGGACGCCGGCGCGCAGTTTGAGCAGGTCGTACGCGGGCAGCTCGGGGTCGTACGTGAAAGTACTCGCCGTCAGAGGTGAGCCGATTGTGCCGGCCCCGAACGACAGCAGGTTAAGCGTGCCGAGTTCCTGGTCGCCGACCTGCGTGAATCGCGAGCCGATGTGCTGATAGGTGCCGGTGAGGTACGCCAGCGAGCCAGGCCTGACCTCCCACTGGTAAGTGGCTGCGGCGGCAAGCTGGAACCTGGGCACCGTCGGCAGCCGCTGTCCCTCTTCGATGCCGGACACCACGGTGATGGCGCCATCGGGGGCGGTCGAGGTCAGGGTGGATCGCAGCTCGGAATCGTTGAAGCTCCCCGAGATGGCGAAATCGAAGTTGCTGTTGGGCGCGGCCTCGAACTCCACCTCGATACCCTGACTCCGGGCTTTCGGCACGTTGAAGACCACGCGTGAGGAGCACGAGCCAGCGGTGACGGTCGCCTGAAGATCGGGGATGTCCATGTAGAACGCGGAGACGTTGAACGCGCCGTTGCCGTTCAGCACTCTAGATTTGAAGCCGACCTCGTAATTCCAGAGCGTTTCGTTCTCCCAGGTCTCGCGGCCGCCGAACGTGATGAGGTCCTGAGCCGTGCACAACGGCACGTTCAGCGGGTCGTTGATGCCTCCGAGCCGAAAACCGCGCGAGACCTGCGCGTTCAGGTTGGCCGTTCCCTTCAGCTTATAGGTTGCGATCAGGCGCGGCGCCACGCCGTTCGCGTCGGTGGAACCAGGCTGCGACACCAGCGACGCGCCGTTGTTGTCGTTGCCGAAGATGCCGTCGAAGATCTGCTCCTTGTCTTCGTCGAACCGGTAGTAGCGCAGGCCCCCCGTCAGGCTGAACTCGTCGGTCACAGACAGGGTTCCTTCGCTGAAGAGCGCAGACTGATGGACGTCGTAGGCCAGATCGGAGAAGAACAGGCTGTCCTTGGGGGCGCGGAGCCCGCGAGTGGGGATGCCGGAGAGGTCCTCGAACCCCGTCACCACCAGGTCCTGACCGTAGTCGCGTTTCGCGCCGCTGTAGAAGCCGCCGGCCACCCAGCGGAAACGGTCAGTGCCGCCGGAGAAGCGCAACTCCTGCGTCCATACGTGCGCCGTTGTGCTGTCGTTCAGCGGCGCGTCCAGCGTATAGACTCGCTCCGGCAGGCCGATGCTGCCGCCCGTGATGCTGGCCGTCAGCGCGGTCGCGTCCCGGATCACCAGGACATCACGGTTGATGTAGGACGTGTTGGACGTGAGGGCGACGTCGCCGAAGTTGTAGTTGATGTTCAGGTCGCCGAGCACGAAATCATCTGTGAACTTCTCCTCGAGCTGTGTGAACTGCTTCCGGTCGTCGAGCGTCACCGCCGGTCGCCTGGTGGTGAAGGGATTGGCGAGAATGTTGAAAGAGTCGATGCGGTTCCAGCCGTCCAACTCGACCTTCTGGTAGACGATCCGCGGCGTGATCGACAGGCGCTCGTTCGGGGCGATCTTGACGGCCGCTCGCACACCTGTCCGAAAGCCGTCGTTGACGTCCTCCTTCACGCTGAGGTCGGGCTGGACTGCGTCCATGTACCCGGCGAGCCGGTTGTAGTAGGAAGCGACTCGCAGAGCAGCCTTGTCGCCCAGCGGGACGTTGAAGGCCAGCTTGGCGTTGCCCCCGAAGCTCCCGCCTTCGATGGCGCTGGCCCCAAGCTCGACGACCCCGTTCGTGGCGCCCAGCTCGGGCTGGTTGGTGATGTAGCGGACGGTCCCTGCCAGTGAGCCGGAGCCGAACAGCGTCCCTTGCGGGCCGCGCAGCACCTCCACGCGATTCACGTCGAACAGGTCGATGTCCGGCGTGAAGAGCGAGAGGGAGATGACCGACTCGTCGAGGTACACGCCGACCTGCTCCTTCACGCCCGGCTGGTCGCGCACGATCTGGCCGGCGGAGACGCCGCGCATCGCCACTTGGCTCTGGCCGGGTCCGAGGTTCTGCACGGTGAACCCGCCGACGTTCGCCGCCACGCCCTCGATGTCCTCGACGCCGCGAGCGCGCAGCATCTCCTCGGTGGGCGCCACGACCGAGAACGGCACGTCGATTATCGTGGACTCGCGCTTCAAGGCCGTAACAATGACTTCCTCGCTCAGCAGCGGCACCATCGAAACATTGATTTGCTTGACGCCGCCATCTGCGACTTCGACCGTTTGTGTGACCCTCCGGAAGCCGAGTATCGCCATGGTGACGGTATAGGCCCCCGGCGCCACGGACAGCGAGTAGCTGCCGTCATCGCCGGTGGTCGTGGTCTCGAAAGCGGTGGTGGCCGGATTCGTGGCGGTGACGGTGACCCCTGGGAGCGCGGCGCCAGTCGTGTCCCGCACGACGCCGGTAATCTTTCCCTGGCCTTGGGCCGCTGCCGGTGCGCCCCAGACAAGTGCGACCAGCACGACCACGACGACGAGCCGGTTCCGCCGGATAACCATGTCGAGCCTCCTGGGTTCTTAGTTCATACGGCTCCGCTCTGGGTTGTCAAGCACTGCTTCCGCGTAGAGATTCTGGTCAGGTTCCGACGGAACCAAGCAGGCGATCGCCGCCGGCGCGCACAAATGCGTCGACGGCGCTGCGGTACCGATCCTCAGCTTCCGCCAGTAAGGCACGGAACTCCAGACGGTGCCGCAGGCCGTCGATCCACGAATCGCGCGTAAGCCAGGGGAAGCAGAAGAAGCCGCCTGAGACGCTGCGCTTCAGACATTCGAGGGCCATCTCCTGGTCGCCCAGGTACGCCAGCGACCGTGCCGCGTAGTACCGCCCGCAGGGATCGCGCATCGAGCCTCCGGCAAGCACCCGAACGGAATCGAGTGCCTCCGTCCACTTGCCTTCGAAGAGGCAGAGCGTGGCGTGCACGTAGAGGCGATAGAGCTTGGGTAGCGTTTGCTTGTCCACCTCCCGCAGCAGCGTTACGGCTTCTGCCGTCCGGCCGAGCGCGGCCAGCGCGTACGCATTCAGCACCGGCGGGTCTTCCACGTTCGTCGCGATCACTCGGTCGTAATCTCCCACTGCGAGATAGGCATGCGCCACGCTCGTTCGGATCTGCGGATCGAGTCGCCGCGCATGCTCGAACGCTGCGATGGACGGCTCGAGCAGGCCACAGTAGCGACATGCCTGAACCAGGCCCGCGAACAGCTCGGGGTCACCCGTGTGGTCGTGGACGCGACGAACGAGGCGCAGCATTGCTGCTTCGGCCTGCCCGAGCTCCACTTCGAGGTTGGTGTACAGGTTGTGGGCGACAGGCAGGTCCGGATTGAGCTTGAGGGCTCGGGTGAACGCCGCCCGCGCCTGCTCATAGTGATCATCCGTTGATTCGCCGGAATACATCCCGAGGACGCGATTGACCCGTCCAAGACGGGCCCACGCCGGCGCGTAGTTCGGATCCTCCGCAAGGCACGCGAGATACAAGTCGCGCGCGATCCTCCAGTTGTCAGGTTTCGTGCTGAGCTCATTGGCCCGCAGATAGTATTCGTACGCCTTTGCCGTGCCCGGCACGTCACGACGAAGCCGCTGCTCATCGCCGGCCCTCAAAGGGAGCGACAACGCCTCGACTACCCGTCGGCTCAGCTCGTCCTGAAGCACGAAGATATCTCCAAGTTGAGCCTGCGAGGAATGCGAGCATACAACGGCGCCCGCGGGCGCTTCGACCAGCTGCGCGTTCACGCGGAGCTCGGCGCCCGCGCGCAGCAGCGTGCCTGTGAGGACCAGATCGACGTCGGCCTTGGCAGCCACCGTCTCGAGGTCCGCACTATCGGCTGCAAACCGCGAAGCGGTGACGCTCGAACGCACGACCAGCGAGTCGAGATTCGAGAGCGAGCTGGTGATCGCGTCGGCGAGGCTGTACGCGAGGAAATCCGTTTCCGTATCCGGGCGCAGAACTCGGAACGGCAGTACGATGAGCCGACGCAGCCGATGAGCCTGGGCAAGCTGACCGCTGTCAGCGAGCAGCAGTACTGCGCGGAGGTCGTCCGCCATCCCTGACGCCGAGTCATAGCGCTGCGAAGGCTTTTTCTGGAGCGCGCGGTGAATCACTCGATCGACGGCAGCGATCGAGACGGCGCCGCCGAGCGCTGGTGGCTGGTCCGTGAGGATCGCGTGAAAGACCTGGGCCATCGTCCGCGAGCCGGCGCCGAACGGCGGCTGCCCGGTCAGCATCTCGTACAACACCGCACCAGCGGCGAACAGATCGCTGCGGTGATCGGCGGGTTCACCGAGGAGCTGTTCCGGGGACAAATAGTGCGGCGTCCCGGCGATCGCGCCTGGCATCGTGACCGTCAGCGTCGGATGCTCGCCCATGGCCGTGTCCACGGGTCGTGCCAGGCCGAAATCGAGCAACTTCACGCCGAACGGTGTCAGGAAGATGTTCGAAGGCTTGAGGTCGCGATGAACAATGCCCCGACTGTGCAGGGCGTCGAGAGCCGCGAGTACGGGCAGTTCGACCTGAATCGCCTCGGAAACCGGCAGCGATCCGCGCGCGATGCGCGCCGAGAGAGGCTCTCCCTCCAGCAGCTCCATCGCGATGTAGAACTCTCCCTCGTGCTCGCCGAGGTCGTAGAGCTGGCAGATGTTCGGATGACTGACGCTCGCGGCAGCTCGTGCTTCGCGCAGCAGATTGTCGCGCGCAGACGCGTCGGCCTGGCTGCGCCACGTTTTGGTCGCGACGGGACGGTCGAGCTGTTCGTCGTGCGCGGCGTACACGACGCCCATCCCGCCTTCACCAATCTGGCGGGTTACGCGAAAGCGTCCGTAGCGTTCGATCATTCGTGTGGGGGCGAGGACCTACTGAGGTCAATTATACCGGCCGCCTCGCCACGACGTCGGGTGGCCCGCTCCGAACAAACAGCGCGCTCAGGGCCGCGGAAACTGAAAGACGGCCGCGGCCGTCTAACGGCTCGGTACCTTAAAAGGAGAAGTGGATGCGACGCTCCCACCCCAGGAGGACCACACCTTCATCGCCATCAGTGGCTGCGACGCTAACCGCCGACGGCAAATAAAAAGCGATGCACATCCACGTTCTTTCTGTTCCGTACGACTCCGGGCACGCGCGAACTCGCATGGGCCGCGGCCCTGACGCCCTGCTCGACGGTGGCCTGCCAGAGCAGTTGCGCGCGGCCGGTCACTCGGTGGAGATCGCCGCCGTCGAGACACATGGCAGCTTCTTGACGGAGATCGCGGCTGCATTCGACCTGAATCGACAACTGTCGACGCAAGTTCAGACAGTGACCTCCAACGGCGCATTTCCATTAGTGCTCACCGGCAACTGCGTCAGCTGCCTCGGCATCGTCGCGGGACTTCGTATTCATGACCTGGGCGTGCTTTGGTTCGACGCGCATGGCGATTTTCAGACGCCGGAAACCAGCACGAGCGGTTTCCTCGATGGAATGGCGTTAGCGACGGCAACGGGGCAGTGCTGGAGTACGCTCGCTCGAACCATTCCGGACTTCCGTGCGGTTCCGGCCAACCGCGTTGGGCTGTTTGGAGCTCACGCGTTCGATCCGGGGGAGCGCGAGCGATTCGAAAGCGCGGGCGGAACGGTGTTCGACGCGCCAACACTCCGTTCAGGGAGCGGCGATGAGCGACTCTCGCGATTACGTCAGCGCGCCAGCCAACTGTATGTCCACCTGGATCTCGATGTGCTCGATCCGGCAGAGGGACAGGCGAACGTCTACGCGGTGCCGGGGGGACTCCGCCGCGCCGAGATACTCGAGCAGTTCGCTCGAGTGCGGCAGTTGTTTACGGTGGCCGGGGCCTGCGTGAGCGCCTACGATCCCGCGTATGATTCCGATTCACGTGTCCTGAACGCCGCGATCGAGTTTGTTCGAGAATTACTGGAGCCGGCTGGGATTTGAGCCACTGACCGCCTCGGTATGCTATATTTGTCAATGCAGATATATGACTAGACAGCGGTCCAAGTTGGAAAAGATGGAAGGGTTGTTCAAGGCGCTCGGGGATGCCACTCGCCTGCGCATACTGGGCCTGCTCATGACGGGCGAAGTGTGCGTGTGCCACATCTACCAGAGTCTCAAGATTCCGCAGCCAAAGGCGTCGCGCCATCTGGCCTATCTGCGGAGTGCTGGACTGGTCGAGACGCGCCGTGACGGCCTCTGGGTCCACTACCGCATGGCCGGTCTGCCGGATCCCGTTCTCAAGACCATCAGCGAGACGGTGCGACATGCCCTGACCCACATGGATGTCGTGCACCGCGATGCGGAACGACTGCAGAAGAAGACGGGCTGCTGTCTGCCCGCGTCAGACAGTCGCGCAGGCCTGGCATGTTGTGAGCAACAACAAGAGCCGGCCCGAGTGAATCAATGAGTATGGGCGATAACGTGGAGGACACGGCCTCAACCAGGCATCTGCCGGTCGCGTGCAGCCTGACTCCGGAGGCCATCGCGGCGCGGAAGGCCGATCTGCTTCCGGGACTCGTCGGCCGCGCCACCGCCCGGGAGGAGAGCGCCTGCGGCGTGCGGCTTCGATTCCCTGCGGACGCTCTTGCTGCAATCGCGTCGGCGATCGAGCTGGAGCGCCAGTGTTGCCGGTTCCTGCGCTTCGAAGTGATCGTCGAGCCGGACGGCGGTCCGGATTCAGTACTCGGTGAACATCCGCTGGATCTCGGCGCCGTCGCGCGTTTTGGAGAGCGCGAGCATCAGGAGGACTCGGGCCTTGATCGGCATCAGGTCCTCACCGGCGATTCGGTAATTGCCCGGTCCCCCCGATGCCTCTGAGGCGGCCTGCGGCGGCCCCGGCCGGCGTCGTGCTGCAATACGGCCGCTTCCAGCGCGCGTGCAGAGGACGACGAACACACCCTTCTCGAGCGCGTACTGAAGCCCGTCGCCCTGCGTCCCGCTAATCGCCCCGGCGCCGGCCGTGGCGATCACAATCCCCTTGGCGCCCTGATCCACGAGCGCCTTGATCACGTCGCCGGTCGCGCCCTGATAGACCAGTACCACGTCGACCCGCGGGAGATCCTCTACCGACGAGACATCGAACTCCGTGTTCTTGGTGTGCCGTCGGATTACATCGCGGTAGTACACGACGCGATCGGGATCGACAACACCCAGCACGCCGTAGCCGCGGGTTTGAAACGTCTGCAGCCGCAGAGCGTCCGCTTTTGTGGCCTCGCGCGCCGCGTTGATCTCGTCGTTGAGTACGACGAGCACACCCTTGCCGCGTGACTCCGCGGCTGCGGCGACGCGGAAGCCTTCGAGCAGATTGGCTGCTCCCTCATACCCGAGCGTACTGGGATTACGCATAGACCCGACGATGACGACCGGCTTGTCACTACGGACCGTCAGGTTCAGAAAATAGGCCATTTCTTCGAGCGTATCGGTGCCGGTGGTGACGACGATCCCGGCAAGGTCCGGGTCCTCGGCAAAAAGAATGTTGATACGCCGGGCAAGCCCCAGCCACTGCCTGATCGTGAGCTCGCTGCTCGCCACGTTGGCAAACTGCTCCGACTCCGCTCGCGTGTATTGCTCGATACCGGGCGTCGCCTTGATCAGCTCGTCGGCGGTGAGTCGGCCGCCGGTTCTGTTGGAGATCGTGCCTCCCGTCGCGAGGAGTCGGACTTTCGGCAGGGGGCCATCCGGCTTCGCCTGGGCGGCGGCGGCCGCAGGCACCGACGCGAACGTCAGAAGGAGAGCGACAATTCGGAGGCGCAACGCATGGCGCATCGCGCCACTATATCTGAGCAGGTGGCGCGTCACGCCACTAGAGCCGAGCGCGTGCCTGCCCATGCGCAAGCGACAGCCAGCGGCTGAGTTGCTGCGCGGCTTCGCCGGGAGTGCTGCCGTAAAACGGCATCAGCGCTGCGGACCCTCCGGGGAGGCGCGCTATCTGCGCGCGCCATTGATCGTGGCCGACGCTCAACACTTCGATGACGTACTCACGCCCATTGATGGTCTCTTCGAAACGGTGGACATTCACGGTCGTCGCCAGAAAAACGGAGGTCAGGTCGCGGGTGAAACTGCATTCTAACGGCTCTGCGCGAACGTTCAAGCGAAAGGACGGTCGAAGCCGCACTCACACAGTGCACTCAGCGCTTTTGACGGGAGAAGCGCGCAAAAATATAAATGGCTTGTCCACCGGTCCACAGCCGTTCAACGGTTCTTCCACAGCTTTTCAACAGCCCGCCGCGCTTGACCACATCGCAGACGGGCACTACGCTGAGATCTTCCATGCTGAAGCTTGGGAAACTCCGTGCGGGGCACTGTATCCGTGCGGTGCCGATGCTGATCCTCGCGTTGGCGGTGTCTGCCCGGGCGTCTGACGCCGACGCCGTTCTGTACCGCATCTTCCTGCGCGACGGATTGACGGTCGTCAGCTACGGTGAGTTCGCACGTGTCGCCAATCGCGTGGTGTTTTCAATCCCGATCGGAACCGATGCCGCCGCGCCGTCGCTGCAGCTCGTGAGTATTCCGGAGGCGACTGTCGACTGGGAAAAGACGGACCGCTACGCGGAGGCTGCCCGGGCGCGCCGTTACGCGGAGACGCGAGGGGAAGCGGATTTTACGCTGCTCAGCAGCGAGGTGGCGCGCGTCCTCAACGAGGTGGCGCTCACGGACGATCCCACACGGCGTGTCGCGCTCGCCGACTACGCGCGTAAGCAGCTCGCCCAATGGCCGCTGGTCAACTATGGGTACCGATCCTCCGACGTGGCGCAGCTGTCGGCTTTGCTGGACGAGCTGGTCTCCGACCTGCGGGTGGCGGCCGGCCACTCGCGGTTCGATCTCAGCCTGGTCGCTAACACGGTGCCGCCGGCATACGTCCCTCTCCTGCCGGGCCCGGGGCTTCGCGAGAGCATCGAGCAGGCATTCATCGTTGCAGGCGTCACGCCGGAGCCCGCCGAGCGTGCGTCGTTGTTCCAGGCCATCCTGAAGACGCTCGAGCCGCAACCGAATGACCTCGCATGGGTCCCTGCGATCCGCGCGCGGGCGGTGGCGGAACTCTCGGCCGAACAGCGTACCGACGAGCGCTACAAAGAACTGTCTTCGCGGTCGCTCGAAGCGGCGGCGAAGCGAGTCAAGAAAGCCGACATTCGAGCGATCGAGGCCTTGATTCGAGACGTACTGAAGACAGACGCGTCACTGGGGCACCGGCGGCCGCACGAGACGGCGGCCCTTCTGGCGGTGCTCGATGGCCGCCTGAATGAAGCTCGCCGCCTGAGATTGGCGAGCGATGCCTGGAACCTTCGCGTGCCCGTCCTGCGGACCTACCGGCGCGACAGCGGCCGCGCGATCGGTCAACTGCGACGATCGAAGAAATGGCTGGAAGAGATCCGCCAGCTCGCCGGTCCATCTCCGCAGTCGCTCGATCGGCTCGCCGAGCGGCTCGATCGCGGCCGGAGGGAACTACACGGTCTGACGCCACCGGCGGAGTTTCAGGCGGCCCATGAAATGCTCGACGCGGCCTACCAGATGGCCGCCCGCGCCGGTGCGTTGCGCCGGGCCGCCGTGTCGGCCAACGACATGAACCTGGCCTGGCAGGCCTCGTCCGCCGCAGCGGGCGCCCTCATGTTGCTCGATCGCGCCCGCGTGGATCTCGATCGGCTGACCGCCCCCCCGCGGATCCCGTGATCACCCCACGCACGACCCGCTTGATACGGGTCCCGGATCTCAGAGCGATGCACCGCGCGATTGCTGCGCGGGTGACTGACAGCGCCGCCGCCCGCGGATGCGCGATCATCGTGCCCACACGCGGTGCAGGGGAGGAGCTCCGACGGACGCTCGAGAACCTGCTTCTCCTGGACCCCAGCGTACCCGGATCGGACGCAACCGCGGTGTCTGCGTCGAAGGCAATCATCTTTCCCGAGTTGCTGACTCGCGGCGATTTCTACGTGCGCCTGCACGAGCGGCTCAGCGGCGTGCCTCCGCTGCTCACTGACTT